>BQJC01000005.1 GCA_021604505.1 Nitrospinaceae bacterium
CCACGCAAACACATGCGGGGGTTCCATGCCGCATCGGCCTGGTTCCCGTAAAGATCACGCACTTTGTGATGATCGTAGTTCTGCTCGATACGCATCAAAATGCCGTTACGTACGAACCCGCGAACGCGACACTGATGCGTGTCGTTCGGAGAACAACAGTAGGTGAAAGACCGCTCATACTTGTACTGATCGCGGTACACTTCCTCCCAGCGCCGATCCGGATACGAATCCAGAGGATTGCCCACCTTAATAACGGGCTTTAACTGCGCTCCAACCTTCTTGCTTGAAAGCGCCATAGCTGTCGCTACACCAGCACTCACCTGCAAGAATTTCCTTCGGTTTAACCTCATAAAGAAACCTCCTTAAATTTATATGGCTTCAACTTGAGTTTCATTAAGGGATGGCTGAATTCCTTCAACCAACCCCGTTACCTCCCAAAACACTAACCGGCGCAAAAAAGCGCCCCTCCACTCTCCTCTCAAATCAATGACGTCCAATCAAAAAGGCAATAACAAACCAAAAACAAAAAAAGCTCCAAAGCTCAATCAGAGCCCCCGCCACTAGGCGGGGAAGGGAGGGCAGTCCCACTCTGATTAAACTTTGGAGCCCCATAAAATTTCCACTTTGAAAAATTAAATTTCTTTTCCAACTTTCTTTAAGGGGAGTTTAAGTGGATCGTTCGGAGGATGAAATCAGGAGAAACTGATTATCAAATGGGGGATGACTGCTTTTTTCAGTGGAACAATTCCGATTATTGATTAGGAAAATTCCTACAAAATCACTAACCTGTAAAAAAACAACAGTATATGAAGCTCTAATGAATGGATTTTATGTGCGTTGCCAGAGGAGAAAAGCAAACCGGCCGTTCAGAGCGGGAAAACCAGGGGTAAAATTGCCGTATTAAATCACCTTATTCAATATTGCATATTGAATGAGTTCGGCATTTGTCTGCATTTTCATTTTTTCAAGGATGTGGCTACGATGGGTGCTCACGGTTTTAACGCTCAAAAACAGCTTTTCGGCGATCGCGGTCAGGGAAGCACCGGAAGCCAACAGGCAGAAAACTTGAAACTCCCGATCGGAAAGCATTTCATGGGGTTGTTTATCCTGGCCGGAAAAATTGAAAGCAATTTTTTCCATAAATTCTGGGCTTAAGAACTTCCCTCCTCCGGCAACCTTACGCACCGCCTGTTTTAATACATCCAGAGGACTGTCTTTTGTTAAATACCCGGAAGCTCCCGCCTTGATATAACGCATGGCAAAATGTTTTTCCGGATAGACACTCAATACGATGATTGGCAGATCTGGAAATTTAACTTTCAACTCTTTCATATAATCGAGACTCCATTCATCATTCATGCTGATATCCAGCAACACGACATCCACCTTTTCGGTCGTGGCTTTATCCAAAAGCTCTTGGCCGTTTCCAGCTTCTTCAACAACTTTCAGGTCACGGGTGTCGGAAAAAGCACGGTATAACCCCTCGCGGAAAACCGGATGGTCATCCGCTACCATGATTCGAATGGTTTCTTTTTTTGTTGTCATCATTTTGAGTCAAGTTTAATATTAATGGTAACGGTTGTCCCTCCGTTTTCTACTCCGGCAAACTCAACCTCCCCTCCCCAGATTTGCGCCCGTTCTTTCATGCCCAATAACCCCAGGGAAAGCCCATTGCCGTTTACTTCGTTTTCAGAAATGCCCTTGCCATTATCCTGCACCCGCATTATCAGGTTTTCATTATGGCCAACGATATCGACGTGAACTTCGCTGGCTCCTGAATGCCGGGAAACGTTTGTCAGACATTCCTGAAATATCCTTAAAAGGGTGGTCGATCTTTGTGCATCAACTTTTATTTCAGGTGGCGACGTAGACAAACTGAATTTGACCCCGGTCTTTTCCTGGAACAGAGTTCCCTGCCAGTCAATGGCTTCCGTCAGGCTTAAGGAATCCAGCACCGGCGGGCGTAATTCCTGGGAAATCTTTTTCACCGCTTCAATGTTTTTTTCAATGAGGCGGAACATGACCTTCATGTTCTCTTTAACATCCACCTTTTTTTCGGATAATTTATTATCCAGCAGGGAAAGTTCTATTTTTAAGGTGGTCATTACCTGCCCCAGATCATCGTGAACATCACGGGCGATTCTCTTGCTTTCCTCTTCCCGTACGGAATCGAGTTTATGATACAACTGCCGCAAATGGCCGCTGTAGACTTCCTTGCCTTGTTCCGCCCGGGTTCGCTCAACAACACGCCCCAACATAATACCGATACTTTCCATCACCTCCATCATCCTTTTATTCGGCTCCATAGGAACCGTAGAAAAAAACTCCATGACACCGACCGCCTTGTCCTCGATCAAAATTGGAAATCCGAACCCGGAAACCACGCCGATCTTTTCGGAAAATGTACCTCTCGGGAAATTGGGATCCGCTTTCAGATCTAAAATAAACTGCGCCTTGCCTTGAGCGATAACGCGGCCCGGCAATCCCTCTCCAGGGGCCAGCAGGTTATGCCGGGTGACTTCGCGGAAATTTTCGAACTTTTTTTTATTATCCAAATACCAGATACCCGAAGGAAACAGGGTTTTCCGGTCTTCCCCCAACAAATACAGGTGGCCGACCGGCCAGCCCGTAAATTCACAAATCTTCCGCAGACTGTAGGTGATGGCATCGTCCAGGGAGCGGGACAAATTGGTAAAATAAGCGAGGTCCCGGTTCAACTGCACATAGCCCGTCTCTTCTTTAAGACGCTGGTTGGTTTTTTCCAGAAGATCACTGCGGTATTTTTCTTCCACCCACCTGAGATTCACCAAACAGAAATGAGCCGTGAGCCAAACCGTTCCGTTAGCCAATATGCGGTTGAAAATGCCAAGAATATGATTGGAATTATCTGGCGATAAATATGCCCCAAGAAACGTTAAAACAGTCGCCAGGAAGGCGTTGACGATAATGAGTCTACGGGATTCCGCCCACAAACCGACTAAAACAAGAGAAATATAAGGGACCCCCGCCGAGAAACCCAGAGGCAAAAGAAGATCCAGATAAAAAAAAGTGGCCGCTAGAATCAGGCTTAAAATACTGGATCCCATAAGGGGAAATTTTGTTTTTTGTAAAACCATAAATTTCTTCCATTTTGCTTACAAAAATATCAGGATGCACTGATCATCATTTAACATCTTCTGGACTTTGGAATACAATAGGAATTATCTGATTATACCGATTTTAACAACTATGAACGGCAAAAAAGGAAATTGAGTAAAAAAGTGTGATTTTCGCAAGCAAAGGGATGGGTCTCTGGGTTTGCTGAAGTCAATTTCTCGAGTTGCCCCCGTCCCGCATTTCCCAAAGACCCGGTTTTTTGAAAATTTCAACGGATTCAATGCCTTTGACCTGAAATTTCAATTCCCGGATAGGCACCTGAAAATCAGCTTGAACTGTCATTCATATCACTGCGGATTGTGAGATACGCCCTCTACATTTTATAGACTTTTGCTACGTTGAAGATTCCTTGCAGGTGTTCATTACTTATCCAACTGACGGGTGAGGAAATCTTCTTATGTCCATCCAAAAGCGTCTCATTCTTCCTTTGACAGCTATCCTGCTTTTTATAGCCTCACCAACAATGGCTGGCAGTGGATGGTACTCGGGATTCAATTTAGGGTTGAATTTCCAATTTGATCAGGAAAGCACCGGTCCCAACCGCGTCGTCGATCTCGATTTTGATACGGGAGGATTATTCGCCGGACAGCTCGGCTATAAATTCAAAGGCACGAGCCTGGGCCGCTTCCGCATTGAGGCAGAATTGTCCTATCGTGAAAACGATGTGGATGAAATCGTTTTCAATGGCGTCGAGCGGGTGGGTAGCGGTGAAGAAAGCGTGCTGGCGGGTCTCATGAATCTATTTTATGACATCAACGCCCACTCTAAAAGGTTTATCCCCTTCGTTGGCGTGGGTATAGGCCTCGCAACTATCGATGCGGATGTTGCCTATTCGCCGGGGGCGTTTATTGACGACGACGACACCACATTCGCCTATCAGTTTATTGCCGGCGCGGAATACAAACTAACGAACGATTTCTCTCTCATTGGCGATCTTCGTTATTTTGCTCTGAATGACCCCGTGCTGACGCGTTTTGGCGGCCCTGCGCCTGCGGCTTTTGTCAATCTGGATTCGGAATATGACAGTTTTACGATGTCGCTGGGGCTTCGTTATAATTTCTAACAGAGAATGGCCCTCCCCTTAGAATATGCCCATAATGGCGTATCACCCATTCGGGTTTTCATAAAAAATGTAACTGGTGGAATAATCGCTGAATTCAAAATATAACTTCTTCTCTCCGGGGTCCTTTTTAAGGTTTTTGTTTTCATCCAGAATACCATAGCCATACCGGTACGCTCGGGCGGAACCGCTCCCGGTTCCGATGGCGGTAGAAATTTTATCGATCTTAATAAAGCGTTTCACAAGTTCATTTCCCGCATAGATATCCAAAACCCCATCCGTTCCGGTGTAGTTTTGCACGGCTCTGCCAATCTTGTTCTGCGCCTCCTGCGTGCATCCCGTGCTAATAAGGAAAGCGCCTAAAATAAAAATTAGAAATAGTGCTCGACTCATATTGACCTCTCTTTTAATGTGAAATTTCCTATAAACCCAACAGCCCCAGGTGATGGTTTCGCAAAGTGCGGATGATCCATTGTATATCCCGACCTCGAACAATTCCCCCGTATTTTGCAACAAACGCCGCTATCGGCTAAGAATAAGCGTTAGTTTTCAATAGCCTCTCATGCCCTCCACACTTTCTCAATTCTTATATCGCGATTTTTACCGACGGGCTTTGACTTATAAGGTGGGTGATACTATGATAATTCAGGAATTTAAAAATCAGCGAGAGGTGGTTTTTCATGATTAAGGTCCGTGCAAGTCAAATATTTTCCCACGCCATGGAAGATGTGGTTGCCGCTAAAAAAGAACTGGATGCGGGAACGCCCTTTACAGAGGTGGTCGAGAAATTCAGCACCTGTCCCTCCAAACAGAACGGCGGCGACCTCGGATGGATGCCTGAGGATGCCCTGCAATCCATGATGGGTGAAGGCATTTCCGAAGCGGACAAGGGAAAGATCATTGGCCCGGTGCACTCGCAATATGGCTATCACATTTTGATGGTCTCGGAAATCGAAGTGGAGAAAGTAGAAGGGCCATTCAAGGCAGACACCCCCATGAAAGATGTGAACGCCCTTTGGCCGGAAGCCCATTCCCTGCTTTTCAAACAGTTTCATATCGGCCTTCCCGTGACCGGTTACAAGCCGGAAGAAACCATCCGATCCGTTTGCAGCGACCAGAATAAATCGGAAGCCGAAGTCCTTAATTTTCTCAACCGGGAATTTTTCGACAAAAATATCGCGGTCATCCCCCCGGAGGAGCTGGATCTGAAAATCCAGAACGGGTCCACCAATCTGGTTTTGCTGGACATTCGCGAAAGCTGGGAACGCGATATATCCAGGATCGAAGGGTCCCATTTCATCACCGCTGAAAATTGCGAGACCCTCATCAACTCCTTCAGCAAAGATAAGGAAATCGTTCTGGTCGACTGGAAACAGGACCGCAGTCCGAGTTTTTTGAAATGGCTGCGGCAAAAAGGATTCACCAACGTAAAATGTCTCGAAGGCGGAATCGACAACTGGACGGAAAAAGTCGACTCGCATCTCAACCGTTACGAAATCGACGAAGACGACGGCTACCGTTATGAAGACATCATTGAGGAATCAGACCATTCGCATTGAGCCGTAATGACAACGGCCTCGTATTAAACCGCTGAAACCCGTTTCAACTCTTCCCCAAGAGGGTCTCCGCTGAATCCACTACTTCGCATTGAAAACCTGAGTATCCAGTTCCACACCGATGAGGGTGTGGTCGAGGCCGTTCGGAATGTAAATATTGCAATGGACCGGGGAAAAACCCTGGCCCTGGTCGGAGAGTCCGGTTGTGGAAAATCGGTGACCGCCCTCAGCGTATTGCGTCTCATTGCCACACCGCCAGGCAAATACCAATCCGGGCAAATTTTATTTGATGGCACCGATCTTTTTAAATTGCCCGAAGAGGCGATGGAAAAAATCCGCGGCAACGACATCAGTATGATTTTTCAAGAGCCGATGACCTCACTCAACCCGATCTTCACCATCGGCGACCAGGTCGCGGAGCCAATCATCCTGCATCAGGGGAAAAGCGCCGAAGAAGCCCGGCAAGTCACTTTGGAGACGCTGAAACAAGTCGGCCTCCCCTCTCCTGAAAAACGCATCGACCAATACCCGCACGAACTATCCGGAGGCATGAAGCAACGCGTCATGATCGCCATGGCCATTGCCTGCAAACCCAGACTGCTGATCGCGGACGAACCCACAACGGCTCTGGACGCCACGGTGCAGGCACAGATTCTCGAACTGATCGAAGACCTGCGCAAAACCACGGACATGGCCATCCTGCTGATCACCCACAACCTGGGCATCGTCGCGCAATACGCCGACCACGTCGCCGTCATGTATGCCGGGAAAGTGGTGGAGGAGGCCCCCGTCGAAGTGCTGTTTGAATCACCGGCGCACCCTTACACCCAGGGTCTCTTGAACTCACTGCCCAAAGACGAGCCGGGACGCCGGCTGGAAGCCATACCGGGCACCGTGCCGCACCCGGCGTACATTCCCGAAGGCTGCGCCTTTCATCCCCGCTGTTCCAAGGTCATGCCGCATTGCAAAACATCATTGCCGCCGTACTTTCCCGTTGCGGGCTCGACCGGCCACCAGGCCGCCTGCTGGCTCTACGGAGAACCTCCAGTCTCATGAAACCATTGATTGAAATCAAGGCCCTGAAAAAATACTTTCCCGTTTACGGGGGGCTCCTGTCCAAGGTGGTGGGCCATGTCAAGGCCGTGGAAAGCGTTTCCCTTAAGATCGCCAAAAAGGAAACCCTGGGGCTGGTCGGGGAATCCGGATGTGGTAAGACCACCGTGGGCCGAATGTCGATTCGCCTCATTGAACCCACCGAAGGCCAGGTGTTGTTCGAGGGAACAGATATTTTCCAGCTGAGCAAAAACCAAATGTCCAAACTGCGTCCCCGGATGCAGATTATTTTCCAGGACCCGTACAGCTCCCTCAATCCAAGATTCACCGTCGAGCGCATCATTGGCGAAGCCATGCTGATCCACGGAACCGCCACCCGGGAAAATCTGAATGACAAAGTAAAAAAAGTGATGGAGCAGGTCGGCCTCTCTTCCCGCTACATGAAACGCTATCCGCATGAGTTTTCAGGTGGCCAAAGACAAAGAATCGGCATCGCCCGCGCCCTGGCCATGAACCCAAACTACATCGTGTGCGATGAGCCGGTTTCCGCTCTCGATGTTTCCATTCAAGCTCAGATCATCAACCTTTTGCAGGACATTCAGGAAAAAACCGGCATTGCCATGCTTTTCATCTCTCACGATTTAAACGTCGTCAAGCACCTTTCTCACCGGACGGCGGTGATGTACCTCGGCCGGCTGGTGGAAACCGCTCCTACTCCGGTATTAAATGCAGAACCCGCCCATCCGTACACGCGCGCCCTTTTGGCATCGAAACCGTCCTTAAACCCCAGGGATCGGGGCCGGCCCACCGTATTGGCCGGCGATGTCCCCTCGCCTCTCACCCCCCCTTCCGGATGCCACTTTCACCCCCGCTGTCCGGAAGTGATGGACCGTTGCCGCACGGAAGAGCCTAAATACACCCAACTTAGCGACGACCATCAGGTCCACTGCCACCTTTACGATAAGAGCGGCTGAAATCCCTGTTTTTCCGCAGGTTGTTCAGCGGTTTTGAGAGGTGATGCTCCCGAAAACCGCAATCTGAAACTCGCCTCCCCCGTTTTTTATTCCATAACTAATTGTATTTATTGCGTTTTATTCTTCTCCGTGGTAAATTTAAATATACCCCAAATGTAAACCATTAAACCAAAGGTGCCTCTTGGATTTTGCTTCCTTTATAGGAATTGTTTCAGGAATTTCGCTGATCGTCACCGCCATTTATATGGGCAGCGGCTTCGATATTTTTGTGAACGGACCGGGCCTCATGATCGTTTTAGGGGGAACCGTGGCCGCCACCCTGATCACATTCCAGATGAAAAACGTTTTTTCAGCCTTCAAAGCGGCGCTTTTTGTGTTCTCGGAGAAAAACCAGGACCCCAACGACATGGTATCGACCATGGTCGAATTATGCACCCTCACCCGCCGCCAGGGAATCATTTCCTTGAGCCGTCTGGAAGTCAAATCCGATTTCCTGAAAAAGGTGTGTAACCTCATTTCCGATGGCACCAAAGAAGAAATGATGCGCGACACCCTGAACATTGAAATTGAATCCATGAAACAAAGGCATTTCATCATTCAGGACATATTCAGAAAAATGGCCGTGTATTCCCCCGCGTTTGGCATGCTGGGAACTTTGATCGGTCTGATCCAGATGTTGACCCAATTAAACGATCCGGAAAACGTCGGGCCCGCCATGGCTGTCGCTCTCTTGACGACTTTTTACGGAATGCTGCTATCCACCATGATATTCAACCCGATTGCAGGAAAATTACGGGCAAGAACCATGGTCGAAGTCATCAACCTGGAAATCATTTTTGAAGGTGCGATCTCCATCTTGCAGGACAACAACCCCTTACTGGTTTATGAAAAGCTATCCTCCTATATCCCTGCGACCCTTCGCCGGCCCATGCATCAACAGGTACTGAAGAAAAAATTCGCGTTGAACATTCAAAAAATTTGATGTCTGAAAAAATGAACCCAAATCAAAATCCCGAGGCCATGCCGCACAGCAATCAAATCGGAAAATTAAAGGAACAACTGCGCGTCAAATCTCTCGAGGTAAAAAAGAAGGACGCCGAGAAAACCAGGCAGGAGCACAAGGTTCTGCAGGTCATTGAAATCAGCAAGAAAAAAATATCTGATTTAAAGCTCGAAATCGAGAAGGTCAATAGTTCGCTTCGTGCTTCCTCGCAAAACAACCCGGCCTCGGGGGAAACAGCAGAGTCTCCTAAAGAATCGGACAAACAATTATTAAAAAATGTCAAAATCACTGAAGCTATTAAAAAGTTAAAGCGTGAAAATCTAGCTCTCACCGAGCGGATCAAAGCTGAAAAGGCAAAACGGGAACAAATACTCAGGGAAAAAGCCCGCTTGCTGGAGGAAGTTGAGCGGCTCGCAGGGAGTTCGGAAAAAGTTTCAGAATTAAATGAACAAATCCTAAAATTAAATCAGGATTTCGAGGACAGCCACAAAAAACACAAAAAACTAATAGAAGAAAAAGACAAACTACTCGCCAAATACCAGCAAATTTTAGAAGAAAAAAGAGCCGAAGAAGCTGAAGGAGAAAACGCCAGGAAAATCAACCTGGAGTTAAAAACACAACTGCAGCGTCTCACCGCTATCAAGGATAGCCTGGAACTGGAGAGAAAAAGTCTCGAATCCCAACTTAAAGAAAAAAAACGCCTCTTCGAAAGAAAGCTGGCCGAGAAGGTTAAAAACGTCGAGGAGGAATGGGAGAAAAAAATCAAAATCCTCGGCCAGAAAAAACAGCGGGTCAACCATTTTGCCGAAGATATCATGGAAGAAGCGGAGGCGCCGTTGTGGATGATCACCTATTCAGACATGGCCACCCTGCTCCTCACATTTTTCATCCTCTATTATTCGATCGCCGCCCAGAATCTGGGGAAATTCATGGATGCGGTCATGGAAGAATCAAAAGAAAACCTCGGGATGATCGAATTGCTCGATGTCTCCAAGATAAGAACCACCCTGAGAAATCTCAAGGCGTTCGAGTCGAATAATATTGTCAATGATATAGAAAACTTTGCGAAAGATGAAAATGATCTTGGTATCACCGAAGAAAATTCGAAAATCGTAGTGCGTATCCCAGGCCAGACACTTTTCCAGCCATCGTCCGCTGTTTTAGAAAAAATCGGATGGCCTGTGCTTGAAGAGACTGCGAAGATTTTTAAAAAATACCCGCACTACAAAGTTCATATTCAGGGTCATACGGATGACACGCCCATATCGACCGATAAATTTCCCACCAATTGGGAGCTTTCTTCGACGCGGGCCACGGCGGTGCTCCGGTTTTTAATCGATAAAGGTCTAGATCCCGGCCGGTTGACGGCAACCGGCTACGCAGACACGTTTCCCCTGAGTCCTAACACTTCGGCACAGGGACGGGCAAAAAACAGGAGGGTTGAATTTGTTCTGGAAAAAATCGACTGATAAAGACAAAGGCTCCAGTAAACTCTTTAAAAACCCCGAAGAAATCCGCGGGTCTTTCAGAGTCCATCCGTCTGCCGAGGCGCCCATTGAAATGATTTTGGATAACAAACCGGTTTCAGTTTTAAATATCTCATCAGGCGGCCTTTGTTGCGTAAATGATGGATTTGAAGTCGGGGGTATTTATCTCTTTCATTTCATTCTTCCCGGCATCGACAAGAAAGTCACGGGAAAGATTGAAATCCGGGAAATCACTGAAAAAAACCATTGCCGGTGTAAGTTTCAGAACCTGCTTCCAGAATATCAGGACCTAATCCACCGCTACACGCTAAACCGGCAGAAAGAGGACCTCGAGAAAAATAAAAAGCGCTCCACCACTTGAGAACTCGACACCCGGCTGTAAATAAAGTTTTCCCGCCCGCTGTGACGTGGTACCTTGATTTTTTTCAAGCTTGATCCTCAACCCGAAACCCGGTTTCATCCTCATGAACAATGAAGGCACAAACGACTCCAAATGGTCTTCCCATGAAATGGAAATGCTGACTCACGTTGAAGTCTTTCTGCAAAAACCGGGCTTGATGAAAAAAGCCGAGAGATATCTGACAGCCCTCGGAGAGGAAATGATCCACGAGTTGGCCCAGAGCAAAATCCTCTTTCCACCGGACACCAAGCTGGAAAAAGTCCAATTGACCCGCGGAGAAAACCACAAAGGCTTTCCCTATCTGTCCCTTGATATTCCACAAAAATTTTCCAAAACCGAGATGTTTGCTTACCGGACCCTGTTCTGGTGGGGGCACTACCTGGGATTTTCGCTGATTTTAAAAGGCGAGGATTTGCCCAGATACACGAAAAATCTCTTGAACGAAAAAGAGGATCCGCGGTTATCGGATGTTTATCTGGCCGCCGCACCAACCCCCTGGGAATGGAGCGCAACCGACAAAAACTTCAAAAAAATTTGTGAGACATCCGGAGAAGAGCTTCAGAAAGTCATCGAGGCCGTCGAATACATCAAGCTGGTGCGATTTCACCCGATGAACGACAAATCCTTTGCCTCACTCGATTGGGTCGGCGCGGGAATCACCGCTTGGAAGGATTTATCAAAAGTTACTGAGGCGTGAACGCTTTCCCGTACTATCTCCAGAATTATTCTTGCAGGAAATCCGCAACCACTTTTTTCGCGCCTTGCAGGATGCAGTTCCCGTCACCCACCAACAGCATTTCAAAGTTTTGATCCAGCAACACCCCTAGCCCCGCCTTCGCCAGCGTCACATCCCTGTATTTATCAGGCGGCAGCAGATTGACTTTTCCGGGAACTTTGCCGATCAATGCATCGCCGACAATTAAAACTTTCAGATCGGGAAACAGGAAAGCCGACTCGCCAGGGGATTTCTGGTCCTTCAGATGGATGACTTTTAAACCGCAGGGCCCGGATTCACCATCCAGAAAGGTCTTGTCCGGGGTAAATTCCAAAAGCAACGCATCCTCTTCATGAATGCAAACCGGAACGGAGAATTTTTTACTGAGGGCCCGGCTCGTCCGGTCATGGTGCGCATTGGTCAGGAAGATAGCTTTGAGAGGACAATCGTCTTTGTCTGACATCAGCGCTTCCAGTTCCAGCATCCCCGCCTGATGGAGGGCGGGAGGGTCGATGATCACCGATTCCTTGTTTCGGACAACGTAGTAACCGTTAAAAAATAATTGTTTTTCATCTGAAAATTCCGACCATGTATAAATATCCGCTAAAATTTCATTGATAATGGGCATGGGTTTTCCTCATTTTTTAATTTTTTCCTCTGGCAAAGCCATGACCAGAGGGTGCATCCACAATACATTTCCAGCTGGAAATAAGATCAACTCTTCGGGGTCGGCGAGGCTTTTAAAGTAAATCATCCGATGCGTGGATTCCGCGATTGGCGAAACCCGGCTCCCCGGTATGTGAAGCGGCGTCGGGGTCATAAAGCTTTTTCTCAGCCTCCCCTTTTGGGCGTTCGATGCAACGCTTCCATCAGAATGCGCTTCATTTTTGACCACCTTCCTGATCAACGGAAGTTCGCCCTTCCGTCCTATAGAAAAAATGCCCTCCTGCGCCGATTCCCGGCTCCCGCTTACAGAAAAAACCGCAATCATCCCCGAACATAAAATGGGAGCCATGCTTTCATCTTCTATCTTCACCCCATAACACCCCTTCGCATACTTACCACCCGCGACCCGGAACATCGGGAAGGACACCGCATCATCTTTTTCTTCCCAGGGTCTTGCGGTCAATGGTGCCGAAAATGACAGCAATGGGATGGATGGCAGCGGATCATCATTCATAAATTGGTACGCCTGAAAATAGTTTCGGCTCAAAGGAAAAAACGCGTTATATTTTAGGAACCCTCTATGAATCCCAGTGCCGGATTGTATTCATGCAAAGGGAACCGAAGGGGTATTTTACACCTTTGTTTTCAGCAATTGCCAGATTAGTTCCAACGGGTCCAACCGCTTATTCACTCGTCCGGTTAACATCTAACAAATGGCAAAATCCGCCCCACGACTGAAAAAAGCCCTGGATTACCTTTACGGCCTGAATCCCGGAGCCATCAAGCTGGGCCTGGAAAACACCCGCCGCCTGCTGAATCACTTTGGCGACCCTCACTTGAAAATTCGGACGGTTCACATTGCCGGAACCAACGGCAAAGGTTCCACGGCGGCTTTCGTGGAATCCATTTTGCGGTCTTCAGGGCAGAAAGTAGGACTCTACACCTCCCCTCATCTGCTTTATTTTCAGGAAAGAATACAGATCGACCGCCGCTTCATTTCCGAACCGGATCTTTGCAAATTGATATTTCGGGTTAAAAAAGCCGTCGAAGTTTTGAAACTGCCGATCACGTTTTTTGAATTCGCCACCGTAATGGCTTTCTTATATTTTTTCGAGAACAAGGTCGATTGGAACGTCATCGAGGTCGGAATGGGAGGCCGCCTGGATGCCACCCGTCTTTGCCAGGCGGAAATATCCATCATCACCTCCATCGGCTTGGACCACACCCAGTATCTGGGGACGACCCTGAAACAGATCGCTTATGAAAAGGCCTGCATAATCAATAATTTCGGTACGGTAATTGCTCATGTAGAGAGTGAAGAGGCTTTCGATGTCCTGAAAAATGTCGCTCAGGAACGATCTGCCCAAATCAAAAGGTGCGGGGAAGATTTCAAGACCGCATTAAGAGCTGTATTACCCCAAGGCCAAACGATCGATTTTACGATGGGGGATTTTCATTTGGAGGAGGTGGAAGTTCCCTTGATAGGCCGTCATCAGGCGTCCAACGCAGGTTTGGCGCTGGCGGCATGTCTCGAACTCCGCTCAAAAGGAGTCCCGATGGATACTCCCACCTTGCGAGACGGTCTCAAATCAACTCAGTGGAAAGGCCGCATGGAAGTCGTTTCCCAAAATCCTGCAATCGTAATGGATTGCGCCCACAATCCTGACGGAGTCAGAAAATTGACGGAAACTTTGCGTGAATATTTTTCATTCCAACGTTGTTTTCTGGTTCTGGGGTTCATGAAAGACAAACCCGTTGATGAAATGTTGAAAATATTTTTGGATTTTGCGGATCACATTTTTCTGGCCAGGCCTAAGCAGGAACGGGCCATGGACCCCCAGCAACTCAAGGACCGCTTGCAGGACATCCAAAAACCAATTGAACTGGTTAGCAATATTCCATATGCTTTGCGGATAGCAAAAAATTCCGCAGGCCCCAATGACCTCATTTGCATTACCGGTTCTATCTTCACCGTTTCTGAAGCCAAAGAATTTCTGATAAATGAAGCAGTTGCTTAGAATAATCCTGTTAGTTTGGATCGCGGCGGTGCCTGTGAACTCAGGGTTTGCACAGGTCAAGTCCAAACCCCAACCGGATTTCGTTCCCAATGACGTTCAGGAGGTCAGAATCAGCGCCGACCATATGTCCCAGGATAAAAAGAGCGATACAGTCAGGGCCTGGGGCAATGTCGTCATTCAGCTGGAAGACCGTGTACTCCGCGCAGACAAAGTCAAAATAAGCAATAAAACCGGGGTCGGCGAGGCCAGAGGTAACGTGATGTTAACCTCTCAGGACGGAACGGTGATCAAGTCCGAACGCAGTCTGTTCAATATCAACTCCCAGCGCGGAAAAGCGTTCGGAGTCATTGGGAAAATCAACGCAATCGATAAACAAACAGATAGCGCAGAAATCCCCATAACCTATTTTTTTAAAGGCAAGGAAATAAAAAGGTATTCTCCGGTTCGTTACAAATTAAAGGACGCCTATCTAACCACCTGCCGGGGAAAAGTTCCAGACTGGTCATTTAAAGCAAAAAAAATGGACATCATCCAGAATGACCGGGCCTTGTTCACCCGCGGGGTGTTTAAAGTAAAGGATATTCCCATTCTTTATCTTCCCATAGGATATCTGCCTCTCAATAAGGATCGTAAAACCGGATTTTTGATGCCCAAAATTGGGACCAGCAACATCGACGGAATCACCTTTGAACCTATCTTTTTCTGGGCGATCAACGATCAGTCGGATGCGACCGTTTCGGTAAAATACCTGGAAAAACGGGGCGTCCAGCCGAAACTCGAATATAGATACAACCCCCATAAAGACACCGAGGGGCAGTTTAATGGTACATTTTTAAATGATAGAACAACGGGTGGAACGTTCTACAAAATTGATTGGAAACATGACCAGCTCCTGGAAAAAAAAGCTCGCTTAAAGGCGAAACTGGACCTGGAAAGCGCCTCCAGTTTCAACAAAACCTTTGAGGACAATACCAACCTGAGAACGCGCCGCAATTCGGACTCTTTTGCTTCGCTTAACAAAAGCTGGTCCAACAGCACTCTGGACACTCTAATCCGCTTTCGCGACAGCACCGAAGAAACCCGCGATGATCTTTTTGCGCAATTACCGCAGGTCACCTTCCAGCATCAGCGCCAACAAGTCGGCAAAAGCTCGTTTTTTTTCAATCAGGAAACCAGTTACACCTCCTTTCTTCTCGATTTGAACACTGATCCCGATAATGATAATACGTTTAACGTTCACCGGTTTGATTTTCATCCTCAGATATCCCGGCCCATTGCTATCGCCCCGTGGCTGGCGTTAACCCCCACCATCGGATGGAGGGAGACTTTATACACCCAGGGGCTGAAACCCAACTCGTTAGACGATAGAGTTGGAACGTTTTCGCGTGAATTGTTCGATGCCAGCGCCGCTTTGGAGGGACCGAAAATTGACCGAATCTTCGTGGGCAAGGGGAAAAATCCGACCAAGATCAAACACCTGATTGAACCCCGCATCTCCTATAGTTTTATTCCCGATATGGACCTCAAGGACCGGGATCAGATCCGGCGAATCGACGGAGTCGACGCTATAGAATCGACCAGCAAATTCACCTACTCTCTGACCCAACGGCTCTTGAAAAAAAAGGGGGATTCGAAAGGAAATTCTCAAGCCAACGAAATTCTGCGCTTTGTGGTCAGCCAGAGCTACGATCTCAGGAAATCGGTCAGGGGAAACTCTATCGACACCAACCCCAGGGATCGGGAAGACGAACCTTTCTCAGATCTAAGGTTTGATTTTGACAGCCGGCTTTTTGAACCGTTCATGTTCAATATCGATTCAACCTTCGACATTTACGATAATCAGGTCGAAACCCTCAATTTTGAATTCGGAGTTAAACCTCTGGATACAGTATCCTTTTTTGTTGAGAGAAGATTCATCCGCAATCAATCCACATTTCTCCTGGGGTCCTTATATTGGGATTTCAAGAAAAGCTGGCAAGTCCAGGCGACGACGCGGTTTGACGAGTTGACCGAAACCTTCCGTGAAAACGATGTCAGCCTGGTGTACGATAACCCTTGCAAATGTTGGGGGTTTGCTCTTGACTTTATCAGCCGCGATCTCATCGCCGGATCAGTAAACAAAAGAGAAAACAAGTTCCTGTTCACCCTCACCCTGCGCGGGGTCGGGACGGAAGGCGTTGGCGACAAATTCATAAATCATATACATCGGCAATTTTAACTGGACTAAAAGGATCGCCCTGTGACCGTATCAGAACAGCTGGCCGATATCGCCCTTCAAATAGGGGCCATACGCATCGACACCGACAACCCGTTCACCTGGGCTTCCGGTTATCGAATGCCCATTTATAATGACAACCGTCTCTTCCTGGGGAATGCCGATCACCGCCTTTTGATCGCCCGAGGTTTTCAAAGTCTTATAATGGATGGAAAAATCGTTGTCGACGTGGTCGCGGGAACCGCCACCGCCGGCATTCCCCCCGCCACCACACTCGCCAACCTAATCGAAGTCCCATTAATCTATGTCCGTCCCACGGCTAAAAAACACGGAATGAAAAATCAAATCGAAGGCGTCCTTAAAAAAGAGCAAAACGTGGTTGTCATCGAAGATCTTGTTTCCACAGGCGGTAGCGCTCTCAATGCGGTGATGGCCATCCGGGAGCTGGGAGGAAGGGTGGACCATTGCTTTTCCATCTTCAACTATGGGTTCCAGGAGGCCGATGATCGGTTTAAAGAATTCTCCTGTCAATTGCATTCCCTGCTGACGTTTGAAAACCTGATCGATCACGCGGAAAGCATCGAAAAGTTTACGGAACCCCAGCTAACCCTTTTGCGTTCCTGGCTTGATGGCCCCTTCAGCTGGGGGGAAAACCACGGTTTTCCCAGGCAAACCCAGTAGCTATCCAGTGAAAAGGATAGGATCCTCCGTGAGGACACATTTTTCGACAGTCAAATCGCTTTAAATGGGGTATAAAAGCACATAAATATTGACAGGTTTCGCAATTGATAATACTATGACCGATTCAAAATGTCCGGCTTGGTACTTGTTTCCCAATACCGAATCGTTCTGTATTTCGAGCCATTTATCTTCACAACAACATAAATAAATGTCATTGCCAGCGGGCATCGGCATTCTATCTATCTGAAAAAAAAGAACCATTAAGGGAGGTTTTTAAGGATGGGCAAATTTCAAGTTGGACCGATTGGATTACTACCCTCTTCCGCGGCATCGTTGGGGATTTTTCAACCCGAGAAAGGTAGCGGCTACCAATTGGTTGAAGGGGAACACGTCCCCGAAGACGAAGCTTTGAAAACGGCGGCGCATCAACTCCTGACTCTGCGAAACCCGACCCTGTTTCCCGGTCCAATGATCTTGTGGGGGTGGAACGATGAAGCGATGCATAAAGCGGAGTTGATCATGGAGCTGGTCAAGGAAGTTCCGGGCATGAATGTCATTCCAATGCCCGATTACCGCCCGATCTACCCCAAAATTGACCCTGAGGCAGTGATCAATCCCTGTCATCCCAACCTGACCATTCAGCACAACAAAATTCACACCTGCATTTTAATTGGCGTCCACTGTCACTTTGCCAATATCACCCTCAAAATGATCCGCGCGAACACAAACTGTTACACCATGGCTTTCTGCCAATACGACGGACATGAGGACGCCCTTATATCTGTCCGGGACCTGGATGGAGCAAAGATTGAAAAATTCACCCAGGTTGTGAAAGACGTGAAAAAAGCCGGAACCGTGACCCCGTGGGGCCTGACTCCCGAAGGCAAGGAAGAGCTTGAAGAAATACGGGTCGGAAAAGCCAAGCGCGCCGAGCTCACAAAAGAAAATGTCAGTCTATTCATGAGTGACCTGGAACAGGGCCTGGACGAGAACGCCGAGTAAAAAAGCCAATATGGGCATTTTTCCCTGGTGACCGGCTTAATCCTGCGAAGCAAAATATAAAACGGATTCATCAATCGATGGTTGCCCCCCGAATCCGTTTTTATCTTCATTAAAAACCCGCTCTCAAAACCTTGGAGCGGGTTTTTTTATCCCCTTCTATCCCACATCCGAAAAATTTTCAAAAATCGTTATTTTTACATTGAATATTAATCAAAATTGCTTTAGTCTAAATATATCATTGAAATTTAAAGGGTAATATTAACCATACGCCTGTATGGACTTTCTGTTTATCCAAACAATTAGATTTACATTTACATAAAATACCTAAAGCTGAGGAAAAGCGTGTTTAAACATAATAACTAAGGAGGCTTTATCGTGCGTGCAATGGTTATTGATGATTCAAGGGCCATTCGTCTGATCCTTGGAAACATCCTCAAGGATCTTGGCTTCGAAGTGGTGGATGCCGGACATGGCCTGGAAGCCATCGAGAAAATGAAGGCCCCAGGAAAATTTGACCTCGCTCTGGTGGATTGGAACATGCCTGAGATGAATGGTTACGAATTCGTGTGCGCCGTTCGAAAAGACGACACATACAATGACGTCCGGCTCATGATGGTGACGACGGAGACAGAAATGTCCCAGGTGGTCAAGGCCCTGGAAGCCGGCGCGAACGAATACGTCATGAAGCCTTTCACCAAAGAAATGATCACCGAAAAACTGACCTTGATGGGTATCCCCGTTAGCTGAGCCATGTCCACGACCCGAATTCTCATAGTTGACGACGAGGCCAGCAGCAGGAATCTGCTCAGAAAAACGTTATCCGTTTATTCTAACCTGGATATCGTGGGTTCGGTTTCCACCTGCCGGATCGCTCTCTCAAAAATACCCCAGGTGAATCCCGACATTGTCATCCTGGACCTGGATATGCCCGATACCGACGTGACCCAGATCCTTCTCGAAATCCGAAAATCGCATCCCGATTTGCCGGTTCTCATGCTGTGCACGAAAAAACACAACAAAAATGCGGCCCGGGTATTAGCGGCTTTGGCGGCAGGGGCAAACGATTATATTCCCAAATCCGAAAAACTATCCGCTGAGTCCGGCGCCACGGAAGAATTCCGCGTGGAGCTTTTCAAAAAATTGAGACCTTTTTGTCAAGGCCCCCTGAAACAGCAAACTTTGAAAAGACTCAAAGGGACACAACAGGCACCGGAAGCTAATTTCCATGGAAAAGAGCTTCCCACAAAAACCGAAATCCATGAGAGGCCGAGAACCTCAAAAAAAGATGAGGCCAGCCGGATCGATATTCTGGCCATAGGCGTTTCCACAGGGGGACCGCAAGCCTTGGAAAAAGTTCTTCCTAAGCTTCCCGAAGACTTTCCCGTTCCCATTGTGATTGTGCAACATATGCCTTCTAATTTCACCGGCATTTTGGCCAAGCGCTTAAACTCAAAATCTTCTCTATTCGTCAAAGAGGGGCAAAAGGGAGACACTCTGCGGCCCGGACAAGCCTGGCTTGCCGCCGGGGGCATGCACATGGTGGTGCAGCCGGGTAAAAACAAAATACAAATCAATACGCATATGGGCCCTCCAGAGAATTCCTGCCGACCCGCCGTGGATGTGCTTTTAAGATCGGTAGCCGACTGTTACGGAAGCCATGCCCTGGCCGTCATTTTGACAGGAATGGGACAGGATGGATTGAGAGGGTGCGAGAGTATTCAGGAGTTTGGAGGAACTATTTATGCTCAAGACGAAGAATCCAGTGTGGTTTGGGGAATGCCCGGGGCTCTTTCGCAAGCCGGGTTAGCAGACAAGGTATTGTCACTCGATGCAATGGCGGCTGAAATAACAAGAAGAGTCTGGCAGGGACGGGTGAAACCCTCCTCGACCCACACTTCTTGGAATCAGCGCTCACTCGCTACTTAAACGGTTGGTTTTAGACAAGGGTTTGAAAATGGGAATTAGCACCAACGATTTTCAATATATCAGTAAAATGGTTCAAGAGCTGTCGGCGATTGTGCTCGAACCAGGTAAAGAATACCTGGTCGAATCGCGCCTTCAGCCTTTAGCCCAAAAGGAAGGGCTTGCGACCATAGAGGATCTCGTCAAAAAAATGCAGCGCGAACCTCATAATGGTATCAGCGCCAAGGTTGTTGAAGCCATGACAACCAACGAGACTTCCTTTTTCCGCGATATCCATCCTTTCGAAACTCTGAAAGGATTCGTCTTTCCCGACTTGATCGAAAAACGGGGAACCACCAGGGAATTAAACATCTGGTGCGGCGCCAGTTCCAGCGGACAGGAGCCATACACCCTCGCCATGCTGATGAGGGAGAATTTTCCTGAACTCCTATCCTGGAAAATCAATTACTACGCCAGCGATATTTCCAATGAAATGCTGGACCGTTGTCGAAACGGAATTTACAGTCAACTGGAAGTGAACCGGGGATTGCCCGCAGCGATGATGGTCAAATACTTCGAACGGCATGGCACGGAGTGGCAAATAAAGGAAGATATTCGCAAAATGATCGACTTTCGAATCACCAATCTTTCCGAGCAATGGCCGCTGATGCCCAAATTGGACCTGGTCATGATGCGAAACGTCTTAATTTATTTCGATATCGAGATGAAAAAGCAAATCCTGGGGAAAATAAAGGCCTTATTAAAACCGGACGGCTACCTGTTTCTTGGAGCCGCCGAAACGACCTTGAATTTGGACGATTCCTTCGAGCGAATGAATTATAAACAATCCGGGTGTTATCGGATACGACAAGGATAAAAAAACATGCAATTTATCGAGAAAGAAATCTGCGAATATACCGAGAGTATTTGGCAGTCCATCCTTTCATTGGAAGCCAGGCCCACTGAAAACGGGCAGGAGATTTCCAAAAACAATTACGCATTGGCCGGTTGTATTCATATCACCGGCGCCTGGGAAGGTACCGTGACCATCGACTACCCCATGAGTCTGGCAAAGCAGGTGGCATCCATCATGTTCAACCTCAACAATCAGGAAGTGGATAAGGAGCTGATTCAGGATGCCCTGGGGGAATTGACCAATATGACGGGTGGGAATATCAAGTCCCTATTGCCGGAACCTTGCTACCTTTCGCTTCCGGCGGTGGCTGTTACCGACAGCGCCATGCGAATTCCAGGGAGTGAGCTGGTGACCAAAGTGACATTTAAATGTAAAGACGATAATTTTCAAGTGTCGCTTCTAAAGAAAGTGGAAGAGGACCAAAGAAAATAGATGCGCCCTTATATTGAAGAACCCATTTATTATTAAGCGAACCGGTTCGCACAACTTTCCAAGAGGACATCATGCAATTTTTTGAAGCCGAAATAAAAGAATATTCCGAATTTGCCTGGTCCACTTTTGATTTAAAAACTTCACCATCTTCGCAAGCGAATCACGAAAACCTGGAAGACTCAGTAACAGCCAACGTTCAGATCAGCGGAAACTGGCAGGGCGTGGTAACTTTAAAAATTGAAATGGACCTCGCTCATCAACTGGCGGAAAAAATGTTCTCACTTGAAAAAGGAAAAGCGACTCCAGACGAAATAAACGACGCGGTCGCAGAAATGATTAATATGATTGGCGGCAACCTTAAATCTCTCCTGCCCCAGCCGTGTCAACTTTCCCTGCCCATCATCGACTTGAAAGGAGCTCTTTTCGAATTTCCTTTCACGGAACAGCTTTCAGAAGTCGTTTTTGAATGTCAGGGAAAGAAATTCATGGTTTCAATACACCAGGTGAAAGAGCATAAACTCCCCAATCAGCCCACCGCGACGTAATCGTCTCCGTCTTCCTGACCTAAAATCGATTTTAATTTTTGAAGGTGTAACCAGAATCAGGCTTGCTGTCCAACCTGCCTTGAGGATGATCCAATCTTATCGGCCCCCTGGCGAGATGGGGAAATTTACGCGTGGATTTGTGGATTAAACAAATAGAGGAAACCGCTCATATTTTCTTATACAACCAGCCCAAGCGCTGGAATACGCCAAATTATTCCCGCGCTTTCAGGCCCAGATGACTGTGGATCTCTTCTTCTACAATGTCATGTGCGGAATGAGAATTGTGCATGATAAGGTTCTGCAGGTATTCATAGCCGTCCAGATCAATTTCAGTGAACTCAATCGCCATTCCAGAGTCCGTAGACCGCTTGACCAGCCCCTTGACATCGATGTTGCACCCCAAATCGCCATTTCCCAGAAGAATGGAAATGGAGCATTTCGTATCCACAGGCAGGGTTTGATCCGCCAGCAGAGCAATGCCTTTCATACTTAAATTAATAGTTTTATTGGCTTTAAAGAAAATCTCACCGGCTTTTACTTCAACCGTCACATTGATAGGAATCCGGGTGAATTCCCTTAAATTTTGATCGACATTTTTGTCCATGGGGTGTCCCTTTATTTGAAATTGGTCATTTATAGTATAAGGGATATTGGGACCAAAAAAAACCCCCAATCGCCATTTTTTTTCCAATAAATCATTGATTTTATTCCTGTTTTTTAACCGACGCCGTTCCCCCGCCGCCCTCCCGGGAAGTTTTTCCCTTTAATATTCGCCCCTGCCTTGACAAAAAGCCGCCCCGGTCTTATCCACTAATGAAGCTCAAACGCATAACTAAATAATCCGTTGAATCATAACAACTTAATATATTGAAAGGACTTGGACTCATGGGAAAAATTGTAGGCATTGACTTAGGGACGACCAATTCCGTGGTCGCGGTAATGGAAGGCAACGAACCGAAGGTCATCCTGAATGAAGAAGGAAGCCGGACCACCCCTTCCGTGGTTGGTTTCACCAAAGATGGCGAAATTCATGTGGGCCAGGTTGCCAAGCGCCAAGCCATTGCCAACCCGACCAACACCGTATTTTCAGTGAAGCGATTCATGGGCCGGTCTTTCGACGAAGTTTCTGAAGAGATGAAAATGGTCCCGTACAAAGTTGCCAAAGGGACCAAAAACGATGTTCTCATTGATGTCGGAGACAAAAAATACACACCACCCGAAATCTCCGCCATGATCCTGCAGAAACTCAAAAAATCCGCGGAAGCTTATCTCGGAGAACCGGTAACGGAAGCCGTCATCACGGTTCCGGCTTACTTTAACGATGCACAAAGGCAAGCCACCAAAGACGCCGGGAAGATAGCGGGCCTGGAAGTCAAACGGATCATCAACGAGCCGACCGCATCTGCCCTGGCTTATGGTCTGGACAAGGAAAAAGATCATATGATCGCCGTTTACGATTTCGGCGGCGGCACCTTCGATATTTCTATTCTCGAAGTGGGCGACAATGTGGTGGAAGTGAAAGCCACCAATGGCGACACCCACCTGGGCGGTGACAACCTCGACCAAAGGGTCATCGACTGGCTGGTGGTGGAGTTCAAAAAAGATCAGGGTGTGGACTTGTCCAAGGACAATATGGCGTTACAGCGTCTCAAAGAAGCCGCGGAAAAAGCCAAAATGGAATTGTCCACGACCAACGAAACCGACATCAATCTGCCTTTTATCACAGCCGATGCAACCGGTCCCAAGCATCTGAATATTAAACTGACCCGGGCAAAATTCGAATCCATGATCGATGATCTGGTGGAACGCTCGCACGATCCCTGTAATAAGGCTTTGAAGGACGCCGGTCTGGATGCCAGCAAGATCCATGAAGCGGTTCTGGTTGGCGGATCCACCCGGGTTCCCAAAGTTCAACAGTTGGTGAAGGACTTGTTTGGCAAAGAACCTCATCGCGGAGTCAACCCGGATGAAGTGGTTGCCTTGGGCGCGGCCGTTCAGGCGGGCGTTCTTTCCGGAGACGTCAAAGACATTCTCCTGCTCGACGTAACGCCTCTGTCATTGGGAATTGAAACCCTTGGCGGCGTGACCACCAAGCTGATCGAACGCAACACGACGATTCCGACCCGTAAGAGCGAAGTGTTTTCCACCGCCTCGGACAACCAGCCCAGCGTGGAAATCAACGTTCTTCAAGGGGAACGCGAAATGTCCAAGGACAACCGCTCCCTCGGAAAGTTCCATCTCGATGGAATTCCTCCGGCACCCCGCGGCATGCCGCAGGTTGAAGTTACTTTCGATATCGATGCCAACGGCATCATCAATGTAACCGCCAAGGACAAGGGAACCAACAAGGAACAAAAAATCACCATCACCGATTCCACGGGTCTTTCGGACGCGGATATCGAAAAAATGGTCAAAGACGCCGAAGCCAATGCCGAAGCGGATAAGGGCCGGCGTGAGAAAATTGACGTCAAAAACCAGCTCGACTCCATCATCTACTCGACAGAGAAAACCATTAAGGACAATAAAGAGAAGTTGAAGGAGGAAGACGTTAAATCCGCTGAAGAAGTGATTGAAGAAGCCAAAAAGCATCTGGAGGACGAAGTTGAGCCGATGAAAGAGCAGATTGAAAAGCTCAATCAAATCGCGCACACCCTCGCCCAGACCATATACTCCCAGGCGCAGCAGGGAACACCCGGTGAAGGCGGAGATCCTTCAGGCGGCCCCGAAGGCGCCGGCGGTCCAGAAGCAGAGAGCAAAGATAAGGCCGATGAAGATGTCGTCGATGCGGAGTTCGAAGATATCGGTAAAAAATAACATCTTCAGCAAAACAAAAAGCTTAAAGCGGGGTTTTCTCTGCAGTCCTTTTTGGGTCAAGGAAATGGACTGTGGCGGAAACCCCCTCTTTGCATTTCGGAGCCTTTAAGGAACTTCAATTTTCTTAAACATCCGGTACTTTTGTAAAACAATACATATAAGAGTTCACCATGGAAGACGACCGTAATTCGAACGAAAACGAACAAACAGGCGAAAAACCCAAAATACATGTGGTCGACCGCCGCCATTGGGTAAATGAGGATGAAGGAGTAGAACCAATGGAAACCACAGATGTAGAAGAACGTTATCCCAGTTTTGTCGAAAAATTGAAAAAAGAGGCGGAAGAAAAAGACCAACGGCTGAAAGAGTATATCGCCGCTTACAAGGAAAAAAATTCGCAGACCGATGAGTTGCGAGTCCGGCTTCAGCGTGACAATGAAATCCGGCTCGACCAGTTCAAGGCCAACCTGTTCGCGAGGCTGGTGCCCATTCTCGATAACTTAAAACGCGCCGAAGACGCGGCAAAAACCAGCAACGATTTCGAGAGTTTAAAACAGGGAATCAATCTGGTCATCAACCAATTTATCAGGGAACTGAAAGACAACGACGTTCAGGTCATTGAGACCAAAGGGATGAAACTCGACCCCAAAGTCCACGAAGCCTTCATGGTTACGGAAACCGATGACCCAGAGCAAGACAATCTGATCGTTGAGGAACTGGAACAAGGTTACATGCTTAAGGACAGGATCATTAAAGCCGCTAAAGTAAAAGTTGCAAAATTTAAAAATTCATGATTATCATGTAGCGTTTGTTCCTTAAAAAGGGGCGTTCCGTCTCTTTTTCAATCTGACCGTATTCTGAGTATCAAAGAGGTCCTCCGGCAGGGAATCTATGAGAATTTCCAGACCGGATTCATACCTCACTAAATCCATTAAAGGACTCCATGACAAAGCGCGACTACTACGAAATATTGGGTATCAATAAAAACGCGTCTGAATCTGAACTTAAAAAAGCTTACCGCCAATTGGCGCTCAAATACCATCCCGACAAAAATCCAGATGATTCAGCGGCTGAAGAAAAGTTCAAGGAAGCCGCGGAAGCTTATGAGGTGTTGAAGGACCCGGAGAAAAGACAGGTCTATGATCAGTTTGGCCACGATGGCCTCAAGAGAACTGGCTTTTCCGGACCACAAGGGTTTGAAGATATTTTCTCCTCTTTTGGGGATATATTCGGCGATTTTTTCGGCGGCGGCGGACGCGCAACCACGGGACCGGATCTTAGGTTGGACCTTTCCGTCACCTTTATCGAAGCAGCTTTTGGGGTCAAAAAAGATGTAGAGGTTTCCAAGCACAGTCCCTGCAATACCTGTAGAGGTTCAGGCGCTAAACCGGGACACCCGCCCAATCAATGTTCGACCTGCCGGGGAACCGGCCAGGTGGTCCGCTCCCAGGGGTTTTTCAGCGTGAGCAGTCCCTGCCCTGCCTGTCATGGCGCCGGTCAGATCATCACCCACCCCTGTGGAGATTGCCGGGGAGAAGGACGGGTTTTGGACAAGAAGACCGTTTCCATAAGCATTCCGGCAGGCGTGGATGACGGATCCAGGCTCCGCTTGCGGGGAGAGGGGGAAACGGGCCCGGGCGGATTGCCTCCGGGAGATCTTTACGTATTCATTCACATGGAAGCCCATGATTTTTTCCATCGGGAAGGCTACGACATCCACTGCCGTCTGCCGTTATCTTTTTCCCAGGCGGCCCTGGGAGCAGAGATTGAAATTCCCATGCTGGACAACGGCAAAACCAACGTCATTTCCGTTCCCGCGGGAATACAATCGGGAGAGACAAAAAGAATTTCAGGAGCGGGGATTCCCCAGCTCAAAGGCCATGGACGAGGCAATCAGATTGTTCACTTCGTTGTGGAGACCCCAAAGAATTTAAGCAAACAGCAAAAAGAACTGCTAAAGGAGCTCGCCGAACTGGATGGAAAACCCGTCAAGGACACCCTCAAAGGGTTTTTTGAAAAATTAATGCCATAATAATCGTCCGCGCCGCAATTAAAACCCACAAAAAAAGCCGACCTGATTGCTCAGGCCGGCTTTAATTTTATAAGCCTCAATCAACCACAGTTCACATTGATGTCAATGGTTCCCGTGTTGGTGATTTTAACTTCGCCGCTGATATCGCCGATAGAATCGCCGCGGCTGAAATTGCTTTGCTTTTTCAAAACTATAGTTTTTTGTCCCTTGGAAAACTTGTCAGGCATTCCCACGCCTCTTTCGCCTGCCATTCCATGATCATCCGTTGGTCCCAGAGTGATCGGAACCGTGGTGTAATTGGAAGATTTCCAAATCACCGCATTGGCATTGCCTCTATCTTCAGGATGATTTCCGGAAGCTTCCAGAGTGATAGAATTGGCGTTTTTACAGCTGGTGGATTGACCCGGTTGAAGTGCCCCAGCAAAAGAAGATGCCGCAAAACAAAGAACAGAAATAGCAACAATAAAAACGAATATGAATTTTTTCATAACATGCCCTCCCTTCACCTAGTTAAAAATCAGCCTCTACAAAATTCGATCTCATGATGGTGTTAGAATAAGCCACCTCCTCCCAGTTTTTAACACCTCAGATTTTCAATTTTTTAAAGAACCAAACCCAAAAATGGGATAATTTTAACTTTGTCTGGTGGTGCGAAACTCATATTCAAGAAATGAATGCGTATGACCTCAAGCACCGCAAACTTTATCCAGCCTTAAAGACGATTAAATTATACTTCGGAATCCAATCATGTCAATCTATTTTCCTACTTAGCCTAGGTAATTTCCTACGCAACGATTGATTTGAAAAGGATTAGAAACCTTTGTCGCTCAGAAGAAACCAAGCAACGGCTATCCAAAAAATTTACTCACAACTTTTTTGAGATGCCTTATAATCAATTAAGGCATTGAAATTAAAGGCTATTATTTATTTTCTGAAAAATAGTATTCCATTCATACAAATCTCCATTGGCAAAAACAAAAACCCCGCAATCTTAAAGCGAGTAGGAAACAACCCATGAGGCCAAACTCTCCCGCCACCTGGCGGCAACAGGCCACCGCTTTCATTTTCGGTGGAAACCCGAAAAGACGGTTCATCTCATTCATCATCATCATTCTGGTCGGCCTGATCACCAGTTATCTTACGGTAAGAAAAGGCGTTCGCTTGACGCCGGAGAGCTTCCGGGACTTTGTCGTCTCGCTGGGAATCGCAGGACCGCTGATCTACACCGGGGTTTTCGTCATCCGGCCCTTACTCCTGATCCCTTCGATCGCTTTGTTTATCGGGGGAGGGTTGGCGTTCGGCCCTGTCTGGGGCCCCGTGTACGCCTCAGTTGGAGCGGCGATGGGAGGAACGGTCGGGTTCTGGATCGCCCGCCGCCTGGGACGCGATTATGTCAAGAGCAAACTCAAATTCGGAGCGGGAGTGATCGACAACACCAAATTCAGTTTTTCGGTGGTGTGGCTGTTGAGCCTGATTCCGGTGATGCCGGTCACCGTCATCAATTACGGGGCGGGTTTATCGAACATGAAATTTGGCAATTACATCACAGCCCACGTTTTGGGACTGACGCCGAGGGCGTTTGCCTACGGGTTTTTTGGAAGCACCCTGTTGGAAATCGGGTCGCCCAGGTTCCGCGGCGCGGTCATGATGCTACTTTTACTGGGTCTGGTAACTGTCTATTTCCGCCTACGTCGAAACAGAATAAGGAACGGCATCAATGAAAATTTCTAAATGGGAAATTGCAGCTGATTCCTTAGCTACAAGGGCGGTTTATGAGAAAATTGAATCTGGAACTGGGTGCGATTGCGATCATTGTAAAAACTTCGAAAAACTTGGCGCAGACGTTTTTCCACCTGAAATGCATGAGATTTTTCGTCTTCTCGGGATCGATTTTGCAAAACCGGTTGAGGTATTCCGCTACTGCCGTCTTGATTCAGGGCTTCACTCATACGGAGGATGGTATCACTTTATCGGGTCCATAGTTGACGGCGCAGATTGCGTCCAAAATTGTTCAGTTGAGCTGGAACGTATTTCGGATAAGGCAAGCTTTGGTTTCTCCAGGCAAGCAAGTCTTGTTCATGATTCCTTTCCAGATCATCCAGTTATTCAGTTGGACATTGATATTGAAATACCGTGGGTTCTCAACGAGACCGAACCGGATTAAATAAAAAAATTGAAACAATCCCTACCGCTCCACCACCTGGTCCTGCAAAGTCGATCCATCTTCAACAACCAGCGGTTCATTGACAGCCGTCAGCTGCACCCTTCCCTTGAGTTTCACATTATCGCCAAAACGGACATCACCGGTCACTTCCAGAGAATCCAGATCGAGCATTCCGGGCGCGGCTGAAATCCGCTTCTGGAAATCCTTCAGTTGCGTGAACTCGCTTCCCAGCTGCACTTCGGGCAATTCTTTTTGTTTTCTTTCCGGATTGCGGAACAGTTTTCCCTTCTCTAAAACAAACAAATCCGACTGCACCTTCAACAGGTCGTTCGTTGTCTTGACCGGCATGAACCGGTCGCGGGACACCACCAGACCGACGGACCCGTGAAAACATTCGAGCGCCGATCCGATGGCGGTTTCCAATTGAATCACCGGCTTCCCGCAAACGGTTTTGCGGTTCACGATCACGTTCAAATCCAAAGGCCCGGCTTGCAGTTTGTTGCGCAAATGCCGAAGGTGAATCCAGATATTGTTGGTGTTGAACACCTTGAACTTGCGTTGACTGCAAAACTCATCTTTGTGTTCATCGGGGACGCTGGCGATTTCCAGAAGCTTGAGCTGATCTCTATCCTGATAGATGGTTCCGCCTTTCACATCCGCCGGAGTTTTGGGCGTCATTTCGATCAGGAAGGGAATATCGTTATCCAGAATATGCGTCAGAATATTCGGGTCCATGACCGCGCCAAGATTATCCGCGTTGGAAACAAACAGAACCTCCCTGCCCTCTTTGAGCAATTGATCGAGAAATCCCAATTCAAAAATGCAGGAATAAAAATCGCCGTGGCCTGGGGGGTACCAGGCACCAAGGCCAAACTCCTCTTCCCTCAACGGTTGGTGAGAATCCGCCAGCAACCGCGGAAATTTGCTTTGCTGAAAGGTTTTTATTTCCAGACGATCGTGGTATTTTTCGATGACCTTTGCCGTTTCCTCATGAGTGTAAAAACTGTTCATCAAAATCAAGGGCACTTTGACGCCGAAATCCTTTTCGACCCCACACAATTGATCGACAATCAGATCCAGAAAAGATTGATTGCCGCGCACCGCAATCGTGGACTTTGGCATCTGACAGCCCATACTCGTCCCCAGACCGCCGTTTAATTTACAAACAGCGACTTTAGAAAGACTTGCCCGAACCGTCTCATTATCAGGAACCTTTAACGATGCATAGGGAACCAGGTTTTTCTCATCCGGGGAACAGACGGAGTCCCAATCAGCGATTTTACAGGGACCCGCCTGAAAATTTTCGTACAACCGGAGAAAATTCTTCTGAGCCCGGTCGTCCAGGGGAAGTTGCGACAACGCTTTTTTCATTTCAAACCCATTTCTATCAAAGACCTTCGTTAAAATGATGTGTTAATATAAACAAAATTTTGAAATTTTAAACTGGCGCCAGGGCCATTCAATTTTTTAATGCAGATGATTTATGTTGGTATTTAAAAAAAATATTTACAGCGCCGTCGAAGAGCCTGTCGCCAACCCCACTGGCAATCCTTCCCTCGATCCTTATAATTTTATTTTCAGTTCTCTGCTTTCCGACCGCGATCTTTTTATAGGGTTGACGCAACTCGATCCGGAGGAAGGAAACGAACGCTTCAAACTGTTTTTCCCGCACGCATCGCGGTTCGGAGGTCTCAACGTCATCAACGGGATTTCCAAACAGCTTCTGGAGGGACTGGTCAATCCGGGCAAATGGTATCAAATGAATGCCTATCACCTTTGTTACCTGTACGACAGCTTAGCTTCGATCATCGAAGAATACAGCTACGAGTCCCCGGAACAACGAATGGAGATGTTTCCGGAGTTGGACGGCGAACCGATCGATTTCAACGATTTTCTTGAATATTATTTCACCAACACCGCTTTTCTCATCGATCCGGACCGATTCAACAATATGGATTCCGAGGAAAAGAAAATCCGTGGATTTGTCGACCCGTGTTTATTCGGCGCGATCAACCGGCTGGTTCCTTCAGAGGAAGAAATCAAGCTCATAGAAACAGATGACCCCTATATTGAAAAAGCATAGGGATTTTTAAAGTTTTTTGAATATTCCTGGGTTCCGTCTTAAAATAGACATACAGTGTTTGACCGTCAGGGAATCGTAAAACAAACCATGTTGATCTTCAAGAACAACATTTACGACCGCAAAGAACTTGGGTCTGCAGGGCTCATTCGATCCCCCGACCCGGATTACGATGCGGGGTTCGATCCAGCGCATTTTGTTGAAACGGCTCTGAATGAAGAAGATGAAATCATCGCCTTCATCGAAAAACAGCCAGTTCAATACTGGAGAGAGGATGTGGAAAAGTTTTTCCCCAATGCCTGTAAAATTGGCAATCTGATCATTCTCCGCGAGCTTTTGCAAATCCTTAGAAGCGGTTTCGAGGATACAAATGCCTGGTACCAGATGAACACCTACCACTTTTGCTTTTTGTATGACGTTTTGACCCGCCACGCCTTCAATTACAACCACGACAGCCGGGAAGAAAGGTTGAACGTCCTTCCAGAGCTTCAGGGGAAACCCGTACAGCTTGAATTGTTTGTTAAAAATTATTTTTTCAATACGGTGTTTCTCATGGACCAGGACAAGTACGACGCCCTCACCCATGAAGAAAAGCTGGAAAAAGGTTTCGATTGCCCGCGCCAGTTCGGGGTCATTCACGGACTGACCCCCACGCATGAGGAAATGGAGCTCACGGAATCCAGGGATTACCCTTACTCCATCTACGTTTGAACCTGGAAATCGCAACCAGATACCATTCACCTGACCCGGAGATGATTTTTGCAAACCATCCTGACCGCCGCCGAAATGCAGGCCATCGACAAACGCTCCATAGAAAAGTTTGACATTCCAGGAGCTATCCTTATGGAAAATGCCGGCCGCGGGGCGGTTGATGTTCTAAAAAACGAATCTCCCGATCTCATGACAAAAAGGATCGTCGTCTTCGCCGGCAAGGGAAACAATGGAGGCGACGGTTTTGTGATGGCCCGCCACTTGTTCAATATGGGAACAGACGTCTTAGTCCTCCTGCTTGGCAAAATTTCCGAACTGAAAGCCGACGCCAGGCTCAACGCCGGCATCGCTAAAAACATCGGCGTAGAAATCAACGAAGTGGACGCCGCCAATTTCAAATCTTTCGATCACCGCCTGCGCCACTCAGACCTCATCATCGACGCAATATTCGGCACCGGGTTGACCCAGCCTGCCAGCGGCTTTTTTGCGGATGTGTTCGAGAAAATTAACCAACTGCAAAAATGCGTGGTTTCCGTAGACATCCCTTCCGGCGTGGATTCGGACTCCGGCCAGTTGATCGGCCCGCATGTAAAAGCCGATCGGACCCTGGCTCTGGCCCTGTTAAAGCGCAGTCATGTGACCTTCCCCGCCGCCTCGGTGATGGGAGACATCGCAAGGATCGATATCGGCATCCCCGAAAAAGCCGTTGCGGCCCAAACCTGCACCGTTCAAATGACCGAATCCGGCGATATCGCGCAAGGGTTCAAAAAGCGGCCAGAAGACGCCCATAAAGGCGATTTTGGGCACGTGCTGGTCGTTGCCGGATCGCTGGGAAAAGGCGGCGCCGCCGGACTCACGGCGCTTGGCGCTCTCAGGGCCGGATGCGGCCTCGTGACCCTGGCTCTGCCGGAGAGTTGTCAAAAAACCGTGGAATTCAACCCCCTGGAGGCGATGACCGTCCCCCTGCCGGAAACCTCAAATGGGACATTGGCCCCAGCCGCAAAAGACCTGATCCTCGAACACGCCCGCGGGAAATCCTCCGTTGCCGTCGGACCGGGGATTTCCACCGACCCGGAAACCATTCGCCTGTTGCAATCAGTTCTTCCCGACATTGAGCTTCCGATGGTTTTGGATGCCGATGCCGTGAACGGCCTGGCTGAGAGCGGAGCGCTTAAGTCTTTAAAAAACCCTGAACTCATTCTGACTCCGCACCCAAAAGAGATGTCGCGGATCTCAGGTCTGAGCACCCGGGAAATCCAGTCCAACAGAATCGAAACCGCGTGCCGTTTCGCCAGGGAGAATGGCATCCATCTGGTTCTTAAAGGAGCGCGGTCCATCATCGCTTTTCCGGACGGGTCGGTTTTCATCAACCCCACCGGCAATCCGGGAATGGCCACTGCCGGCTCGGGCGACGTCTTAACGGGAATCATCGCCGGGCTCATCGCTCAAAAAATGGAAATCCGGCAGGCGGTGATTGCCGGAACTTACCTGCATGGCCTCGCTGGCGACATTTTTACAGAAAAGGCGCCTGAAGCCAGCCTGATCGCCAGCGACCTGGTAAATAATCTCCCTGAAAGCCTGAACAGGGTCTTATCCTGAGTAAAAGGACCGAATATGGCAATTCTCACGAACACTCCGGAAGAAACCCATGAACTGGGGAGACAGCTCGGCAAATGCCTCAAACCGGGCGATATTGTCCTTTTGTTTGGCGATCTGGGGGCCGGGAAAACCACCCTGACCCAGGGAATTTGCCACGGATTGGGACTCCCTGCGGGGGAATACATCCGCAGCCCCACCTTCACCCTGATCAATGAATATCAGGGAAATCAGCCGATCTACCATGTGGACCTCTACCGGCTGGAAACGCAGGAAGAAATCGAAAACCTGGGATTGGAGGAAATCCTTTTTGGAAAAGGAGTAACCCTCGTCGAATGGGCTGAAAAACTGCATTTTTTCGGCCAGAACCAGCCCTTTTTACTGGGAAATGAGGGACGAATAGAGGTTCGGATTTCCTATATCAAAGAAAACCAGAGATCCCTGTCTATCGAGCCCGTGAACTGGGCGGCTCGACCCACTCCGGTTTTCTCTTTACAATGACCAAGGGATATGGCATCATTTTATTCTTGGTATGCCATTTGCATATGTTTCTAATTAATTCATTTTTAATTGATTAATGGTCGACAACGCACGTAAGATACTGCTGATTCTGGTTTTTGGCATCCTCGGAACCTCCGTTTATTATCTTTTTTTCAATAGCGGGGAAGTCATTGAGAAAATCACTCTGAAGGCTTTGGATGAAGGAATTGATATCGAAATAGAGAACTTCGAAGTGGTCCATGACGCTGAAGAAGGAAAAAAGTGGGAATTGAAGGCGGACCTGGCCCAGATCAACCAGGAAAAAGATTTGACCCTGCTGACCAATGTGGAATTGACCATAAAAAAAGGAAAAATACAGGAGTTCTGGGTCGTGGCTGATTCAGGCAGTTTGCAAAATGGCAGCAAGGATATTCAGTTGGACGGTAACGTGAAAATGATCAGCGCCGCTAAAATGGTGAAGGAACAAATGGGTAAAAGTGAACCTGAGCCTGATGAATAACTTCTATTCCTGAAACGTATGTCGAAACTGAAAAAAAAGTGGATCACAGCTGTCCTGCTTACGATTCTGGCGCTGATGACACCTCAATCCGTCCTTTCCCAGATAGGCATCAAGGAGGGTAAAGACGCCAACAAGGAAGAGCCCATTGAAATCACCGCCGACAGGATGCGTTCGGAGGACGGAGGAGTAAAAATCGTCTTTTCAGGAGACGTGGTGGGGATCTGGGGAGATCTGACCATCAATTCGGATATTCTGGAAATTTACAATTCAGGGGAGGACAAAAAGGAAACCGATGAGATCGTAGCCATCGGCAATGTCTTCATCACCCGCGAGAACAAAAAAGCAAAGGGCGACCGGGCGGTGTATCTGGAAAAACTGCAGAAAATCATCCTGACGGGCAAGCCCACGGCAACCGCCTGGGAAGACAAAAATATAATCCAGGGGAAAGAAATGATCTTTCTCCTGGAAAAAGACCGGTTCGTGGTCAATGACCGGGTCCGTATGAAACTGTTTCCGGAGAAAAAACCCGACAAAGGCAAAAAAACAGCTTCAACCGAACGTAAAAAAAAAGTCTGGGTAGACGCTAAAAATAAACCCCACCAGGAGAATAATTAAAGGAATTGGACGGTTTACGAGCCATCAATTTAGTCAAATCGTTTCGCAAACGGACCGTTGTCAAAGAGGTCACCATCAACGTCCAGCGGGGGGAAACCGTCGGATTGCTGGGGCCCAACGGGGCGGGGAAAACCACCACTTTTTATATGGTTGTGGGTCTCACCCGGCCAGAAAGCGGCCAGGTTCTGCTCAATGGCGAAGACGTGACTCATTTTCCCATGCATTTGCGGGCCATCAAGGGAATGAGTTATCTCCCGCAGGAGCCTTCTGTGTTTCGCAAGCTGACTGTGGAGGAAAACATCATTGCGGTGCTGGAGACCCAGAACCTCTCCAGTTTTGAAAGAAAAAAAAGGGCTCGGTCCTTATTACGGGAGCTGAACATCCTTCATATCAAAAATTCAAAAGCCTACACGCTTTCCGGTGGAGAGCGCAGGAGAGTGGAAATCAGCCGGGCACTGGCCACCTCGCCGACTTTCATCCTGCTGGACGAACCGTTTGCGGGCATCGACCCCATAGCGGTGGCGGACATCCAGTCGATCATCTCCCACTTGAAAGACAGGGGCATCGGAGTACTGATCACGGATCACAACGTCAGGGAAACCTTAAGCATAACGGACAGGGCCTATATCATCAACGAAGGGCAAATCATTTGTGCTGGATTGCCTTCTGAAGTGGCGCAGGATGAAAAAGTAAAGCAGATTTATCTCGGCAATCAATTTTCTTTTTAAGACGGAGCGGACTTTATGGCGATGGAATTACGGTTAAATATGAAGTTGAGCCAGAAGCTGGTAATGACTCCCATGCTTCAGCAAGCCATCAAGTTACTGCCCCTCGCTCGCATGGAGCTCGCCCAACTGGTAAGGCAGGAAATCACCGAAAACCCGGTTCTGGAGGAAATTCAGGAGGAAGAAGAAGAGGATTTCAAAACCGAAACGGAAGGTGAAGAAAAAGTTCAGGAAAGAGAAGCTCCAGAAAGCTTCGATGAACCTGTGACCGAACCCGCCGCTCCTGACCCGGAAGTGGACTGGGAAAGTTATTTTCAAAATAATATCGACCAGGGAAGCTCCGTCGAAAGCTATGCGGAGCCGCCCCCCATCGAGGCCACTTATAAGAAAGACCCTTCATTAAACGACCACCTGCAATGGCAACTGGATCTCACCGTAAACTCCGAACTGGATAATTTTATCGGCCAATGCATCATCGGCAACATTCAAAACGATGGCTATCTCTGTGCCGACCTGGGGGAAATCGCCGAAATCGCGCAGGTGTCGGAAGATGAAGTGCTCAGAGTATTGAAAATCATTCAAGGATTTGAGCCGACCGGCGTGGGCGCCCGCTGTTTGAAAGAATGTTTAATGATTCAAGCCAAGGCCCTGCCGGAAAGAAATAGCCTGATGGAAACCCTGATCGATTCCTATCTCGAACGATTGGAAGAACGTAATTTCCATAAGATCGCTTCCGAATTAAAGATCAATGTTGAGAAAATTTTAGAAACGGTAAAGCTGATTCGCGAATTTTTCCCCAAACCCGGATTGTCCTACAGTATCGAAGGCGTCGATTACGTCACCCCCGATCTGACGGTGGTCAAAACCGAAGACGGCTACGACATCGCCTTAAATGACGAAGGGGTCCCCAAACTCAGAATCAACCCGTTTTATCAAAACCTGCTGAACCGCACCAATGAAGGTCAAACCAAAGAATACCTGGAAAACAAATACCGCTCGGCTTTATGGCTGATCAAAAGCATCGACCAGCGGCGGCAGACCATCTATAAAGTGGGCAAGAGCATCATTAAGCTGCAGCAGGAGTTCCTCGATCGCGGTTTGGCCTATCTGAAACCCATGGTCCTGAAGGACGTCGCTAAAGACATCGAAATGCATGAATCCACCGTCAGCCGCATCACCACCAACAAATATATAGACACGCCACAAGGGATCTTCGAGCTCAAATTCTTTTTCCATAGCGGTATAAAATCCTATATGGGAACCAACCTGTCCTCGATCCGGGTCAGAAATATGATCAAAGAGGTGGTCGCCAACGAAGACCCGAAAAAACCCCTCACGGACGATGAAATGGTACAGGCTCTGATGCGGAAAAACGCTAAAATTGCGAGGCGCACCATTACAAAATACCGAAAAGAATTGAACATCCCTCCCGCCAGCAAAAGAAAAAAATTATTTTGACTCCACGGCTTTTCCTTGCTTAAATCCCCCTAACCACCTAAGTTAATAAATAACTGAAGTCTACAAGTTTTATTTTCGTTGATCAGGAGAGAACTCATGAAATTGACGGTCGCTGGCAGACACATAGAAATTACAGATGCTATTCATAACCACCTGGAAAGGAAAATGGAAAAAACCATCCAGGAATTAGGTGAGAAAGCCGATGTGCATGTCGCCCTATCCGTGGAAAAACGTCGCCACTTGGCTGAAATTACTGTAAAAACAAAAGGGTTCACGGTTCACGCGGAAGAAGAAACCCATGACCTTTATGTTGCCATGGACAACGTTTTGGTGAAAATCGAAAGACAACTACGAAAACATAAAGACCGAGCTAAAGACTTGAGAATCAAACAAGCCGCCGCCGAAAAAAATAAACTGACTGAATAAATCAGCAGTTTTGTTCATCCCTTGAAAACAAATATAAAATTTCTATGAAAGTTAGCGAGATTCTGAAAAAGGATTTCATCATTTCCGATTTATCTGGAAAAGACAAAAAAAATGTCCTTCTGGAATTGACTGATTTCCTGGAGAAAAATGGCGCCATACAAAATAAAAACGTCCTCCTTTCAGCCCTGAACGAGCGGGAAAAACTAGGCAGTACCGGAATCGGCGAAAATGTCGCCATCCCGCACGCAAAATCGGATGAAATCGACCAGATATTGACGATTTTCGGAAGATGCACGGATGGAATCGATTTCGATTCTCTGGACAAAAAACCGGTCTATTTTGTCTGGCTGGTGATCGCGCCATCTCATTCGACAGGACATCATTTAAAAGCATTAGCGCGGATTTCCCGGCTCCTCAAAAATGGACAACTGCGCGAAGGAATCCTAAAGGCCCGAAACGAAAATGAAATTTATTCCATTCTTCTGGATGAAGATTCAAAGTTTATATAAACCTTCAGTATCTTCCGGTATGAAGCCAAATCGTCCTGAGTTCGATATTTACCAAGGGTTTTTACGTGTTTAATGGAATTGCATTATCCAAAGGGGTTGCCATCGGCAAGGCCTATCTTCTGGACAGCTCCAAATTCTGCGTCCTGAAGCAGGAACTGAACCCGGATCAGGTGGAAACGGAAGTCAAGCGGTTCCGGCATGCCATTGAACTCTCCAAACTGCAAATGCAGGAAATCAAAAAACGCGCCAGCAAGGTGGCGGACAAATACGCGGTCATCCTCGACACCTACACCCTCCTGTTAGAAGATGAAGTCATCGTCAACGACACCATCGAAAACATCAGAGGCAACCGGTTGAATGCGGAATGGGCCCTCACCGAAACGCTCAACAAATTCACCAAACTATTCAATAATATCAATGACGATTACCTGAAGGGCAAAAAAGACGATCTTGACCTCGTCGTCCACGGGATCATCCGCAACCTGATCGGCCATAGTCAGGAAAAGCTTTCTGAAATAGATGAGCCGGTCATCCTGGTTTCCCACACGTTGAGCCCCTCGGACACCATCGCCATGCCCAAGAATTTAGTTTTGGGGATGGCAACCGAAGTCGGCGGCAAAACTTCGCATGTGGCCATTTTTGCTTCCGCCCTGGGCATCCCCTTAGTCGGTGGAATCAAGGATCTGACCGGGCAATTGAACTCGGGCGACCAGATAATCATCGACGGAATCGACGGACGGGTCATCGTCAACCCTTCAGCGGAACAACTCAAGCACTACCAGAAAAAGCAGGAAAATTACCGCCATTACGAGCAAAAACTTTTAGAAGACATTCATCAACCGGCCCGGACACTGGATGGGGTTGCCATCAAACTCATGGCCAACATCGAATCACCGGACGATCTGAAATCCCTGCGAAAATACGGAGCAGAAGGAATCGGCCTTTACCGGACCGAGTTTCTCTACCTGATGGCCAAGACCCCTCCCACAGAAAGCGAACTCTACGAAACGTTTAAGAGAGTGGTCCAGGAAATGGCTCCTCTGCCAGTGGTCATTCGAACCCTGGACATCGGCATGGATAAAACCCTGACGGATATGAGCAGTGAACCTGAAAATAACCCGGCATTGGGATTGCGGGGTATCCGTCTGTCGCTGTCCGATCCGGGAGTTTTCATCTATCAGCTAAAGGCCATTCTGCGTGCGAGTCTTTATGGAAACATAAAAATCCTGTTTCCCATGCTTTCCTCCCTGGAAGAGTTCAGCGATGCTAAAGAACTTTTAGAAACCGCCAAAAATGATCTGAAGAAAAAACAAATTCCCTTCGATGAAGAGATTCCGGTAGGCACCATGGTAGAAACACCGGCGGCGGCGATTTGTGCCGATCATTTACTGAAAGAAGTCGATTTCATCAGCATTGGAACCAACGATTTGATCCAATATCTTCTTGCCGTGGACCGGACCAATGAAAACGTCGCGCCGCTCTATCAACCCTTTCACCCCTCGGTTCTTAAAACGCTAAAGAATATTTTCCAAGCCGCCAAGAATTCGGGAAAAGATTTCTCCATTTGTGGAGAGCTGGGCGGCGACCCGCTGGCCACCGCCGTCCTGTTGGGTTTAGGGAACCACCAGGAATTGAGCATGGAACCGCATTCCATTCCCAAGGTGAAAAAAATTATCCGCAAAATAAGCCTGGAAGAAGCCCGGCAGATGGCGGATCATGTTCTGGGTCTCACCTCCACCGATGAGATCAACCAATTTATATTGAAAGAAATGCAATCAAGGTTTCCTTCCGATTTTGACCGGGGAACATCCTTTGAAGAAAAAATGATACCAGCAGGGAAAAACTCTCATTAAAGTTAAATAGTTCACTTCTTCTTTTAAATATCCAATCACAACCACTAGACCTTCAAACACAGGGGACAAAAAATGAATTTAGGCAATTTCCTTTTTACATCGGAGTCGGTTTCCGAGGGCCACCCGGACAAAGTCGCCGACCAGATTTCCGATTCCATTTTAGACGCAATTCTTGAAAAAGACACCAAGGCCCGCGTCGCTTGTGAAACCATGGTGACCACCGGGTTTGCTGTCGTTGCCGGCGAAATCACCACCGATTGCTACATAGAGGTCCCCCAGGTCGTACGAAACACCATCAAAAACATCGGCTACAGCCATTCGGACATGGGCTTCGATTTTGAAACCTGCGGCGTTCTGGTGTCCTTTGATCAGCAATCGCGAGATATCGCCCAGGGCGTCGATGACGACAAACACGAGCAGGGAGCCGGCGATCAGGGAATGATGTTCGGATACGCCACCAATGAGACCAAGGAATTGATGCCCATGCCCATCATGTATTCCCACAAACTGGTTCGCAAGTTGTCGGAACTGAGAAAAAAGGGAGTCCTTCCGTATTTACGGCCAGACAGCAAGTCCCAGGTCACCGTCCGTTACGAAAAACACAAACCCGTCGCTATTGAAACGGTGGTGATCTCCACCCAGCACCAGCCCAATGTTTCAAACAAAAAAATGCGCGCTGAGATCACCGAACTGGTGATCAACAAAATTATTCCGGAAAAGTATCGACAGAAAAAAATCAAGGTTCATATCAATCCAACCGGACGGTTCGTGGTCGGCGGCCCGCACGGCGATTGCGGGTTGACCGGAAGAAAAATCATCGTGGATACCTATGGTGGATTTTCCCGGCACGGCGGCGGCGCTTTCTCCGGAAAAGACCCCTCCAAGGTGGACCGGTCCGCCGCGTATATGGCCCGTTACATCGCCAAAAACCTGGTGGCCGCCAAAATCGCTGACCGTTGTGAAGTCCAGTTGGCTTACGCCATTGGGGTTCCAGATCCCGTTTCCGTCTACGTGGAAACCTTCGGAACCTGCAAAGTCAATCCCGACATACTGGACAATTTGATTCGCTCGCATTTTCTTCTCAAACCCGCAGGCATCATCAAATCTCTGGACTTGATGAAACCTAGATACAAGAAAACGGCAGCATATGGCCATTTTGGGCGTAGCGAAAAAGAATTCACCTGGGAACAAACCGACAAAGCCAAAGGATTAAAAAAAGATGCGGGATTGTGATCCCTCATGAATTCCCAAAATGAGTGGTGACGCGATTAAAATAGGAATCATTGGCGCAGGGCAAAATACCCGAAAAATGCACCTGCCGAAATTGTCGGCCATTCCAGGCGTCAAAATACACGCCGTCGCCAACCGCACTCTCGCGTCCGGGGAAAAAGTGGCGCAGGAATTCGGCATTCCACAAGTTAAGAAAACCTGGCAGGAAATTGCCACATCCGGGGAAATCGACGCCGTGGTCATCGGAACCTGGCCGCACCTTCACTGCGAGGCCACCTGCCTGGCGCTGGAATCGGGAAAACACGTCCTCTGCGAAGCCAGGATGGCCATGAACAAGTCGGAAGCGGAACAAATGCTCCGCGTCTCGAAGGACCATCCAGAGCTGGTCGCTCAGTTGGTCCCCGCGCCCTTCACCTTTCGCGTAGACCAGACCATCACCAGCTACATTCATCAAAACGTTCTGGGGCGGCTTTTTTCGTTTCAGGTGGATTACCAGTCCGCTTCCCTAACTCCTCCCGAAAGCCCCCTTCACTGGAGGAGAAATAAAAAATATACCGGAATGAACACCATGGTCCTGGGGATCGTTTATGAGTCCCTTCTACGTTGGCTTCCTGCGGCTGAATGGGTGAGCGCCGTAGGTAAAGTCTTTAACGACACCGCCCTGAATGCAGAAACCGGAAAAAAAGAAACGATCGAGGTTCCTGATTATTTATCCGTGCAAATGCAATTGCAAAACGGCATGCTGGGGACCTTCCTCATCAGCGAGACCGGGCATTGTGCCGGGACACCTGGGGTAAAAATTTTTGGCGAGCAGGGGACGCTTCAGTGCGAATTCATTCCAGGGGGAAAATTGTGGATCGCCTTTCGGGAGGATGCGCAATTAAAGGAAGTCGATATCCCCAAGGAGAGCGAAAGCCATTGGCGGGTGGAAGAGGAATTCATCAATGCCATTCGCGGCAAAGAAGAAGTCAAACTCACCCCATTTGCAACCGGCGTCGAGTATATGAAGTTCACGGAGGCTGTGATCCTGAGCACCCAGCAAAACGGCTCCCGCATCTATCTATGAAGGTGCACAACCTGCATGCCTGGAACGTATCTCCCAAACAAGCAACTGAAATCCAGAAGGGATTGGCGTCGAAGATCCGCTTGACGGGAAGCCGCACCCCCCCGGCCATCGTCGCCGGAGCCGATATCAGTTTCACGAAACATTCATCGCGTGCATTCGCTGGCATCGTGCTCCTGGAATTTCCTTCCTTAAAGGTAGTGAACGAGTTGGCGCTTGAAGATGAACTGACCTTCCCTTACGTTCCCGGCCTGCTTTCTTTTCGAGAAGCGCCGATTCTGCTGAAGTTGTTCTGCGAGGTAACCCCTGCCCCGGATTTACTTTTTTTCGACGGCCAGGGACTGGCGCATCCGAGAAAGTTTGGTCTCGCCTGCCACCTGGGATTGATTCTGGATCGTCCGGCCATTGGCTGCGCCAAGACAAAACTGACTGGGGAATACAAGGAGCCGGGTCTGGCGAAGGGATCTTGTTCCGACCTTTTGGACAACGACCAAAACGTGGGTGCGGTCCTTCGGTCCCGTGAAAACTGCAATCCGATTTTCGTTTCTGTAGGCCACAAAATAGATATCAACACCGCCATCCAAAGAACCTTGGAATGCACCACCCGCTACCGCATTCCCGAACCAACCCGGCTCGCACATCACCTGGTGAACAGGGTGCGAAAGAAATCCACGGAATAATCTTTTAAGAAGCAGATGGTCTCCGGGCCGTCACCAGATGTGCACTTCCGGCATACAGCGGTTCCGTGTGGACCACCGTCATTCCGAGTTGCTCCATTTCTTTGCACATTTCATCCAGGCTAAAAGACCGCCACGCTCCCGTTTTCAATTGCCGCTCTATAAATTTCAAACCCAGGTAGTAGGTGAAAGGATACACAAACAACCTTTTTGCCCAGGCGGCAAGGATTCCCCTCTCCTCCTGCAACGCCGCAACACTTTCCCGCAGGATGCGTTTTCCGTCGTATTCTTTGGAAGGGTCGACAATGACCATCAAGCCCCTGGGTCTAAGCGTTTCCATCAAATTGAAAATGATCTTTTTCCGGCTCTCCGGGTCAGCGACTGTGTAGAGGGAAAAATGCGCCACGACAATATCGATGGATTCCTTTTTAACGGGAAGCGGTTGGGTCAAATCCCCGTTGAAAAACAGACATTGCACCCCATCTCCTGTTGGTACTTTGCCAAGGGCCCGCTGTACCCCTGGGAATTGAATGTCAGTCCCCAGATAGCGCAAACCAAAAGCCAACTGGTCCCGCAAATATTCGATCAACAACCCCGATCCGCATCCTGCATCCAATAAAACCTGCCCCTTTTTAACAGGAATGCTCTGGACACAACGGTGAGCCGATTCCCGATAGGCTTGTGGGGTCAGCAGATCGTATAAACGGGTTTGAAAACCCAGCCGCCAATAGTTTATCTGATAAAATTTTTCCCAGACAGACGAATCTGTATTTTTATTTGTCTCCATACCGCCAGAAATTTCGTTTCTATTCAAAGGTTTTTCTTTTATACTTTCGGCAAAATTTTTGCAATTGCAAAACGCATATTTTGCATTTACTTTTTCATACCCTATTTATGAATCCATCGGAAAGAGATAAGTTTTGAGCCAATTAAAAAGTTTGATCCACAGCCTTTGCATCGCCCGCTTTAGAAAATACGACAAAAGTAGCTACAATAGCGAATACTTTTCAAATTTTCGAAGCGCACCTGAGGATAACAGGGCGAAGTATTTTCAAAACTTTTTTGAACCACAAAAAACTCTGGATGTCGGATGCGGCACTGGAAACCTGGTTTGGGGGCTTTTCAATTTGGGCATAGAAGCTTATGGCGTGGACCTCTCCGAGATACCGATTCAGAAAGCCTCTTCTGAAATCCAGGCCAACCTGAAAGTTGGCGATATCCAGAATCTTGATTACAAAGAGAACGAATTCGATCTTGTCACATGTTGCGACGTCATCGAACATCTACCTTTTCCCGAATGTGACGAGGCAATTGACGAACTTTATAGAATAACCAACCGCTGGCTTTTCTGTCATATTTGCCTGTGGACGGATAAAAATGCGCGGCTGGACCCGACTCACGTCAATTTACACTCTAAATGGTGGTGGAACAAATATTTTAAACGCAAAGGATTCACCCTCATAAAACCCCCCAAGGATTTTCCTTCTCGGAAAAACAGTTTCATCATCAAAAAGAATTAACCCGCCCACAATTCCCTGGCCTTATGCGTCTTGCACCAAGGCTGTTTCGCCACCCCATAATTCTTTGCCGGTAGCGCTCCTTCCAGGCAAACAGTCTTGAATGCATTCTTAAGACTGAATATAATATGGGACGTGATTTTGGTTTTATATGGAGAGAATTCTAATGGCAAAGAAACCTTTTATCAACAAATACGGGTTTGTGGAATATCCGTTTTTGCACGATGAGCGAAAAGGAAAAAATTGGTGGTTTTTTAATCTTCTGGAAGATTACCTGAAACGCCGGGCGCGGCAAAAATACGGTCAAGGTTATACCAGAGACCAGATGGATAAAGACATGATGGAATTCCTGCATGAAACCAACTTAAAGTTTTTCGCTCTGGTTCCATCAGGCATGGGAATGGAGTTTAAACTGATCGGCAAATATGAAACTCCCGAACTGGTTCACCTGGAAGACCCGGTGCCATTTATTGAGGAAACTTACGGCGGCGGCAAATTCAAGGTCAATATCCATCACCACGGCACGTTTGCCGGCACTCAGAACTATAAAACCCACGGCGACCCCGCATGGGTGGAAATTCCGGATGACAACCCCACAGGGTGAGAGAATTTTTGACAGTGGATATTTTTTCCCTACAGTTCCTCATCGGGGTTGATGGGCTTTTGAATGGTGGGAATCTTAAATTTTAAAGTGGAAGGAACTGCGGACGCCTCTTTGCCAAACACTTTCTGGTCATTTTTCTTGAATCCGACATAAATTTTCTCGTCTTTGACCCGGACCGGAAACACCTGGACTCTCATTTCCGGATTTTGCATGCTGTTTCCGGTTCTCAATTCGAAGCGCCACTCGTGACTGGGACAGACGATCACCCCTTCCTGAACCCGCCCTTCCCCCAACGGCCCACCCTTGTGGGGACATTTATTGGCAACGGCGTAAATCTCCTCTTTATAATTAAATAACGCGATCTCCACATCATCCACTAAAACAATGGCTGATTTTCCAACCGGAAGATCTTCCGTTTTCAGCACTTTGACAAATCGGATCATTTTTTATTTCTCCAAAAACCAACGGCCTGCCAATAACCGACAAGCCGGAACATATGTTCATTATATAATGATTGTCGTTACTGATTATAATTAAACTTTACCGGCAGTTTCCACCACGATTTAATCAGGAATTGGAATTTGGAAGAATTCAACCCCGACAGGGGCGTTTACTTTTCAGCGCCGTTGTCGATCAATAGCGATTCCACCGCCCGCCGTCCGAGAACGATTGATAAGTACAGAGGGGAATAATCCTCCCCGTGTTCACTCACCATTCTGGCGTTGACATCCGCCCCGTTTTCTATCAAAACCTTGGCGACCTCCGTATGCCCTTCCTCAATCGCCATGTGTAACGGAGTGTATCCATGGACATCCCGTTCGTCCACATCGGCGCCATTAGCGATCAGAATCTCCACGATTGTGATGTCGCCGGCCAAAGCGGCGTCGTGAATCGGCGATGCGATTGCAGCAACATGAAAAAACATCCCCAAAACACCAACAGCGAGGGCGGATGTTATAAATCGAATCCGTCTAAAAGTCATTTTTGATGTCATTTTCCATGATTGGATGGATTCTTCAATAAACCCTTTTACCCTCTTCCTTGCACTCAAAACCATATCTTCCGTTCCAGGTCACTTTTATATAATCCGGAAACTTTGTGGTTTTGTCAATCTTGGCGGATTGGATTTGCTCCGGAGAAAGAAATTTTGCCAGGCGGAGATCCGCTCCAAGAAGGCTGGCTCCGGTCATATCCGCTTCATGAAGCCCCGCACCGCTGAAATCACTGTCCGTGAAATCAGCCCCTCTCAAGTCCGCCCGTGTGAGATCCGCGCAACTCAGATCAGATTGTGCCAAATTGGCTCCTGAAAACCGGGCCCCTGCCATAATCGCACCCTTCAGGTCAGCCTGTGACAGATTTACATGGCTTAAATTTGCCCCGCTGAGATTGGCCTCACAGAGTTTAATCCCGTGCATATTCGATCGGTTAAGATCGGCTCCACTGGTATTGGCCTTACTCAGATCCGCCCCGTCAAGTCTGGCGCCGACAATTTTCGCGCCAATCAGTGTTGCCCCGTGAAGGTGCGCCCTTTCAAGCCTTGCGCCACAAAGATTGGCCCCGATGAGGGTGGCTCCTGTCAGGTCCGCACCTCTTAAATCCGAATAGCTCAAGTCTCCCCGGCTGAGATTGGCGCCGGAAAGAACAGGCAAAATCACCGAACGGCCATTGTTATTCATAAATCCCATAATGTTCTTTGATATTTAAAAAGGTTGCGTGAAAGTCTAAAACACCGGGAAAAGCCAGGTATTGCATACCCTCTCAATCTTAAAAGTCAGGTGTCTCAAGGGAGTCAAGGAATTGTCACAAATACGTTATAAACGCCTGTTATGCACACCCAGGGGCTTGATGGACAGGTTTGCATCTGGAGAGAGAATTCATTTCTTCGCAATTTCGATCTTGTTTTCAAAACGAAACAATTCCTTAACATCTTTGCAACAGGAGTCTGGCATTTTAATTTCAGCAGAACCAATGTCTCACCAGGGAACAGGTCTCATGAAATTAACGGAATGCTACGACACATTGAATGTGTCTCCCGATTCGAAATGGCAGGAAATAAAAAAGGCTTACCATTTCCTCGCCAAAAAATATCATCCTGACGTTCAACCGAAACGCCCGGGGTCCGAGTCAAAATTTCGAAGAATCACCCAGGCATTCAAGCTTCTGGAAACGCGCTACAGAATGGAAAGCTTTGAAAAGGCAAATGGAAAGCAAACAAAATCCCCGCCTTTTAGTAAACGCCAATCCTCTCCGAAAAATCAGGATGAACCCGTGGCTGCAGTTCCACTGGAAAAAACACCAACTCTATTGCACACCCATAAGAAAACCGTCCCTGGGGAAAAGAGGGGTTTCACCGGGAATTTAAAGCATTTTGGTCAAAGTCTTTTCAAACTGGAAAAGAAAGTTTTTTTGCTCGACTTAAAGCAGAATATCTATTTGAAGAAACGTCTTGTCAATAAGGCCAATATCGTTCGGATAAAAAGGGGAAAGGATAATTTTCAGGTAAGAATCCCACCGGGACCTTGGACATGCATGTTCATTCGCATTCCCAACAAGGGAAACAAAAGCTTATTCTCCAACAAGCGCGGAGATCTGCTTCTAAATATAACCGTTCCAGAGATGGATTTTTTCACGCCCACGAATCCCAACTTCTATTATAAGGTCAGAATTCCAAGAGAACGTTTAGAAGCAAACAAGGCATGGATCTTAAAATCCACACGCGGGCCGATACGATTCACTCTGCCAGAAAATACAGAGGACGGACAGAAGTTCACGTTAAAGTCCAGCGCATCAAAAAGCGAGCCGTCGGAATCAAGTCACATCATCACTGTCCATCTGGTTTAGATAACGCCGCCAGCCACGAAAACACCTTAGCCCCAATAAGCGATTCCACGCCGGATGGATCTAGATATTCCCCTGCGAATGGTTTACCTCAAATAAAATTGAGCGCCAATACAAGAAAAAGACATATTCCTGCAAACCCAAAGTTTTCCTCAAACAAAAAACCAACAGCAAGCATCAAAAATATTAAAGAAAGAACAATAGAAACGAATCGACCGAGCTTTTGATTTCTCAGAAGGACCCGTTCTCTTCGAAACTCTTGATACACTGCGACGGTTCCCAAGTCACCGCAATTTGCACATTGCCGCTCCTTGGCGGAAAATTTTTCCCCACATTCCTGACATGTAATGAGTTTCATAAAAAACTCCTGTTCAGCCACCTCCCCATCCCCCTCAATGGCAAACCCTGCTCGCACCATCATAAACCCAGACCTATTTTCACCAAAGACTTTATAAAGTTTTTTTACAAAAATTTAAAACCTCAATTTTCGAAGCGCCGATACAGGCATATTTTTCTTCTTACCGAATACTGAAAATAGATGGTTTTCGGGAGTGCGAAAATAGACTCAAGCCCATATAATCCAATCCTCTAATTTGTATCCATTTGTTAAAACCTCAACCCTGATCCGTCCACAAAATAAGTCACCCCGCACGCCACAAAACCCATCATTTCCAAACCTGGAAAAGGCAGTTCATTTAACGTGCACCTTTTCAATCCTTTTAAATAATTCAAACGGAAAGTCCTTTTAGGCATCAAGCTTGCTTGGGCATAAATATGAGATCGTCGATTGATTCAGATCACAAATTTTTGTGACCGACCCCTTCTCCATTTAAAACATATTTTAATACCCTGAATGAGGAAAAGAATGTTCTCGGTAAAAACCGATCAAATAAAACACACGCATTCTTGGAGGTGCAATATGTTTATTGCTACCAGAAAACAGATTTTCATAATACTTTTGTCACTTGCTTTGATCCCTGGGCTTGCCTTCGCATCTGAACAGAGCGACCGCCTGCCCGATTTACCAAATATGATCGTAGAAGATGATGCTTTGGAAACCGATAATTCGCCCGAACCACTTTATATATTTGAGGACCAGAGCACTCTCACCATGAGTGAAGACACGGTCATCACGATTGATACCCGCATCTACCCTTCAGGCAAAAACAGTCCGGAAACAATCATCACTGTTTTATATGGTTGGGTCCGCTTAAAGGGCGCAAAGGGAATGGACAATGAGGGCCTGTTTAAAATTGTCACGCCCAGCGCCACCGCGGGAGGGCGCGAGACGGATTTTTCCGCCGTAGTGGACTCAAAAGGCAAAACAACTTTTATGGTGACGGAGGGTCAAATTTCAACTCACCCGAAACTGTCAAAAGCTAACAACAGCCAGCCTTTTCAGGTTTCATCCGGTGAAGCGCAGGATTTTTATCCAGACGGATCTCACTCGACCGTTAGAAAGCTTATTCGTTGGTAAAATGGAAGTGTAAACTTTTTATTGTGGAGGTCACCACGGGGGGCCCGGTTAACGCACGCCCCCCACGGCGCACCTTACACGCCGTAGTTTCAGACCCCGTAAAGCTCTAAGGATTCCATTGTTCCATCCGGTAGGCGCTGTCCCAGAACATCCATTCCAGGCGGGTGGAGAGGATGAAAGCTTCGTGCATTCGTTCCGCCTGTTCTTTATTAGCCCCTTTGGACACGCGATCGGTGAGGTCGATGGCGTTTTGCACGATTTCCCGGAACTCTTCTCCTGAATAGGTGTCGATCCATTTCTGGTAGGGGTTGTCCTTCGCAGCGTTCTCATGAATGTGCATGCCCACTTCCCGGTATATCCAGAAGCAGGGAAGCAAAGCCCCCAGCGCTTCTTCATAACTCGCATGCGTTGCGGTGGAAATCAAAAACCGGGTGTAAGAGAAACACCCCGGCGCCTGCTGGACGTCCAGTTTGATTCCGTAAAATTCAAAATAAAATTCATGCAGGCCGCGTTCAGCAAGAATCGCCCCTTTGGAAAAGTCCAGTAACAAAACAAGATCCTCCGGGTTTTGAGCCTTGGATGCGGCAAGCGCAAGTGCGCGGGCAAAATCCACCAGATAAAGAGAATCCTGTTTCATATAGAACTGAAATTTTTCTTTTGCCAGGCTGCCATGGGCCAGTTCCTGGTTAAACGGGTGCTCGATAATGGATTTATAAATGGGTGCAATCGCCGCCCATGCTGTTTTTGAAAAGGACATATTTCCTCCGCTTACTGTTTCCAGGTCTTATAAAAATGCATGACCGGGCCTTTCCCCTTTCCCAGTTGGTAGCGGTCCCCGGCTTGGATGGCGCCGGTGAGGTAGCTTTTGGCTTCCCGAACCGCGTCTTCAATGGGAAAAGAACGCGCCAGAAAGGCCGCGATCGCGGCGGAAAAGGTACAGCCGGTTCCATGAACGTTATCGGTCGGCACCCGTTTCTGCTTCAGCCAATGCGTTTTCCCTCCCCGTATAAATAAGCAGTCGTCGCTGGAGTCTTTTAAAAGGTTTCCGCCCTTCACCACCACCGCTTCAGGCCCCATTTGACACAGGTCTTTCGCCGCTTTTTCCATTTCTTTGCGGCTATCTATCGGACGACCCAGAATGGCTTCCGTCTCAGAAATATTCGGCGTCAGCACCGTTGCCAGCGGAATCAACTCCCTGCAGAACGAATCGATGGCGTCTTTCAAAAGCAGGCGGTCGCCGCTTTTGGCGAACATCACCGGGTCGACCACCAGGGAAGAAACAGGGTTCTCTCGAAGATACCCGGCCACCGCCAGAATGATAGGGGAATTGAACAGCATCCCGGTTTTGACGGCATCCACACCCACATCGTCAACGATGGTTTGGATTTGTTGAACGACGAACTCAGAAGGAATTTCCTGGATTCCCCGCACCCCACAAGTGTTCTGAGCCGTCAGGGCGGTGATCACCGACGTCCCGTAGCAACCCAGAGCGGAAAACGTTTTGAGATCCGCTTGAATTCCCGCACCGCCGCTGTTGTCCGACCCGGCGATGGTTAAGGCCCGAAAATACTTTTTTTCCTCAACGGGTTCCATTATTAAGAATAGAGATTAAAGAGGGGAAATAATCGCACTCTTTACCGGTTTTTGCAACTGAGTGGGAGGTGCTTTCTTGGGGCTGTTATGGATGGCGGGTCATATTGCGGTGGGAGAATCGAAGGAGTGGGAAAACAGATCATTAATGATTCCAGCCGTCCTAAGTCAAGACTTGACCCCTTTTCTTTTTAATCGTCATCGCGAGCCTCTGGAAGAGGCGCGGCGATCCAGAGTCTCTAGATTGCTTCGTTACACTCGCAATGACGTTACGGTGGGTTTTGTTTTCTTTGCGATCTTTGCGGCCTTTGCGTCTTTACGGTGAGAAAGGGAGCGGCTTGCGATGACATGACGGGTGAGTTCGGTTCGTCGGGGTTTCGGGAGTGGCCAGGGTCGTGGGCCGATTGAAAACAAAAATGTGATCTGAGATTGTATTCACCTGATAAAAATACGCAAAATCATCGAAATCAGGTAAAAGATGTCCAAAGTCAAGAATTGACTCCTTTAGCCCCCTTTATTTGCTCTTTTTTCGGCGCTTTATTAGGAATATTTTTCAAATATTCTTTTAGCATAATCTTTCAATAAATTCTGTTGGTAAACTTCGTATTCTTTATCTTTCTCTCGAATATCATCATCATCTGCAAAATGGGTCAATTCATGCCAACTGCTTGCAATCAATTCATCTTGTTCCTGGTCAACATCACCCCATTCTATTAAGGCTTGATCAGGATCAAGTTTCCCCTCAGCTACCTTTTTTAATAATGAAACTATTTTTTCAATTCTTTTTGGTATCATTAATCAAAAAAGCTCCTTGGATTTAAAGGTATATGCTTATCAGGAAAAATTTTTGGCAAATGAAAAAAGGAAAAGGGGTCAAGTCTTGACTTGGGACAACTTGAGTCATACAGTATGCCTCCTTAATGAACAATATTTATTTCAAGACAGGTGGGAAGAATTCTGAACAGGTTGATCATGACGGGCTGGGTTTAAAGAAAGGGAGTTCAGGACTTTTTTGAAGGTATTGAAAGATTTACTTAGAAGAATCGTCGCTTTCTTTAGGGTCCAATTCCTTCACGTATTCAAATTCACAGTGGGAATAGATAAAGTCCATGGCCTTTTGACCCAGTAGCTTAGAGCTGGTCTGGCTCAGGGATTCGGCGTTGGCCATCATTCTTCTTTTAATATCCTCGACTTTTTGCTTGGTCTGCTCGGCGAGTTTTTTGTATTCTTCATCCAGGTCCGTTTGGGCCACATGGATATTTTCCTTCCCAGCGATGGCTTCCAGGACCATGTAGCCTTTGGTGTTGAAGATGGCCTTTTCCCGCCATTCCACTTCGGCCTTTTCCGGTTCGAAGCCCGAATCTTCAACCTTCATTCCGGACTGCTCGATCTGATATTTCATGCCTTCGATCATGAACTTGAGCTCTCTCTTGATCAATGTCTCCGGCGGCTCTGCTTCCGTTTCTTTGACCAACTTATTGAAAATATCCTCTTTGATGCGAATCTCCTCCTGCTGTTCCTTGAACCCCTGAAGATCGGTCTTGACTCCCCGGCGGAACCCTTCCACATCGCGGAATCCTTCTTTACCGGCAATGTCATCCGTCAACTCGGGAAGGATCTGCTGTCTGACTTCCTTGACCTTCACCTTAAACGTTGCCCGGTCTTCCTGGTTCTGGGTATCCGCCCCAGGGACCGGCATGCTGACCCGCCGGATTTTATTGTCCCAGTTGGCTGGCAGAATGACCTTCACTTCGAACTCTTCTCCCACCTTATGGCCTTTCAACTGATCTTCAAATCCTTCGATCATCTTTTTGTCACCCACACGGATTTTATAATCTTTGGCTGATCCGTTTTCCAGAGGTTCGCCTTCGAAAAACCCTTCAAAATCCATTAGGATAAAATCACCCGCTTCGATTTTGTGATCGTCATCTTCATAATGCTCCAGACTGGCGTAACGCACCAGAATTTCCCGAATGGCTTTTTCCAGTTCTTCTTCGGTAACCGAGGCTTCTTTCTTTTGAAATTTGAGTCCCTTGTAATCCTTCACCTCAAGAGTGGGCTTGATATCGAGGACCACTGAAAATTTGAACGGCGCGTCCTTTTTGATGTTCTCGAGTTCGGTGTTTTCGATTTCCGGCTGACCGGCAGGCACAATTCCCGATTCCTTCAGGGCCTTGTCGTAATATTCCTGCATCATCTCCTGAAACATTTCCGTGAAGGACTGAATCGGCACCTGCTTTTCCAGAATAGCCAGGGGAATTTTACCCGGACGAAACCCCGGCATTTTCATTTGACGATTCAATTCTTTATAAGCGTTGCTCACCCGGCTGGAAACCACGTCTTCAGGGACGGTGATCTTCAACTTGCGCTTCAGGTTGCTCACTTCCTCAACAACATACTCCATGACTTGACCTTTCTAATGCCCGGCAGGTTCCGGTGTTCCGTACCGTTCTAAAATTAATTGATCGATTTCTTTCTTCAGTTTATTCAATATCTCATCATAGGAAAAAGACCCGAGTTCTTCGGTGCCTTTCTTCAAATTCACTCTTGATGGACCGCACCACAAGCCGAGATCAGCGTCGTCCGTTTCCCCAGGGCCGTTGACCCTGCATCCCATCACCGCAATGGTGAGCTTATAACTTGCCGCGTATTCGGTCATTTTACGGACGTCCTGCGCAAGATCGACAAACTTGTCGTTCTCCACCCTGGAACAACTCGGGCAGGCGATGATGTTGATGCCGTCGAAAAAATTCTTCGGCACCGAACGGAACCGGCCTTCGCTGATGTCCTTTAAAATTTCCCGGCCCACGGTAATTTCCTGCCCCTTGTCCTCATTGGGCAGAGTGAGGGACACGCGAATGGTATCTCCAATTCCTTCCGAGACCAGCTGCTCAAAGGCGATCCGCGTTTTAATAACACCTTCCGGCGGCAGTCCCGCTTCCGTCACGCCCAGGTGCAGGGGAACATCGGGCCGTTCCTTGGCAAACCGGCGATTGGCCTCGATGACCTGGTTGGTGTCGGAATCCTTTAGCGATACCACATAGTTCTCGAATCCCAGATCGTCGAGCATTTGACAGTGATCCACCGCGCAACGGACCATCGCCTCGGTCGAGTCGTCGGGGTATCGTGCCTTGTAATCCGGGTCCACCGAGCCGCAGTTGACACCGATGCGGATGGCGCAGTCATTGTCTCTCGCCGCATCGACGATGAACTTCACCTTTTCCGGAATGCTTTTGTCCTTTTCCAGATGGTAGAGGTGTCCGGGATTGTAGCGGATCTTATTGACCAAAGGCGCCACGATGGGAGCCAGCTTGTAGTTTTCCTGCAGATCCACCGACAAAATAGTGTCCGGGAACTGCTTGCGCAGGGTTTTCAGAGCCTCCACGTCCTTGTCACTGTCTACCGCAATACGGATGATATCCGCGTTGGCGTTTTCGAGAATCTCGATCTGACGGGCGGTGGTCTTCAGATCCTGAGTCTGTGTCGCCGCCATGCTTTGCACCGCAATGGGGGAATCCCCGCCGATTACGAGGGAACCGATATGGATTTTACGTGTGGGTCTGGGTTTCATGGATTATCCATTGATATAGAATCGTTTATCAAATCCCCGGTGAGGGATTATAAAGTATTTAAAACAAAAGATGTTAGCAGAAATGGAAGCGGTAAACAAGGGAAGGGAACTCCTTGATATTGGTTTTCGTATAATAAGTAAATTTGCGATTAATAATATTAGATATATAATAAATATTATAGGGATGTGTTCAATTTTAATTTAGGATAATCGACCTGTGAGTACAAACAAAAGCTATACCCTGGGCAAACATTACGAGCATTTTATTGCCAGACAGGTTGGCGAGGGACGTTTCAACAATGCCAGTGAAGTGGTTCGAGCGGGTCTCAGAATGCTGGAGGATTATGAAATCCGCATGAAAGAGCTACGCGGCCTGATTGATGAAGGCGATTCAGCGATTGCTGCAGGACAGGTAAAGACTTACGCCAGCGCCGGGGAATTAACCGATGAAATTTTAAGACAGGGCAAAAAGCGATTAAAGCAAAACGGCTAGATATTTCAGAACCTGCGCAAACGGACCTCACCGGGATTTACGAACATATCGCGCAGGATAACCCCGAAGCCGCAGAATCTTTTATAGCAGACCTCATTCGGCAAATGTATAAAATCGCCGACCTTGAATTATCCGGCTCGCCAAGAGACTGGATACGCCCCGGCCTGCTTGCGTTTCCCTATCGCAAGCGATGCATTTACTTTCGAGATTATGAGGACCGCATTGTCATTGTCCGTGTGCTCAGTGGCAGACAGGATGTTGACCAGCAGGAGTTTTCGGAGAATGACTAAAATCTTTGCAAAACAAAATGATTAACTTGTTTCTTCATTATTGATCGCCTATCCCGTTTCAATCCCCTCCATCAAACTGGCCCTATCCAGTGAAAGCGGGTTTTCTGGTTTACGAAAAACCAAGAAAGGTGGGCTAACTATAGAGGTCCACCGATTGCTGGAAACTGCCGATGGCCCCGGTTTTATTGACTATAAATGTTTCTAGCCTCTCACGCCGGAAACACGGTTTCGATTCCCCTTGGGGCTACTTCCTTTTCAATAGTTCAACCATTCGCTTAATCATCATTCTTCAAATTGTGACCGTTTTGTGTCCGCCATCAGATTGAACCGTTTTAATCGCAACCATACAAAAATACATAATGAATCATGCCGGAAGGATGCTTTGCATTAACTTCAAAAAATTCGGTTTTTTCTTCACTGAAATTTTTACATTGATATAGATTGATCTTCTTTCCAATCACACTGAAATGCCCAACTTCTAATGCTTCCTGGAATTCCTGGTCTCGAGTTAGATTAAGCATTAGTAAATGAGCATGTAATCTTTCTCTTTGTTCATCCGGGTCATCACACCTTAATTCTTCGTGCTCCATCTATCCATCCCCCTATTTTTGATCATTTGACATCAATTACCTTCATAGCTTCCTTCTTCTTGCCCTGCCCTGCTTCAATCTCTTCCACCAAATCAGCCCTGTCCAAGGGAAACGGGCTTTCTTGCTTGCGAAAATCAGGCAGGTTGTGCAGTTCGTCTTCAAGATTCTGGGTGAACACGGTTTCAATGCCCAGATCCCTGGCCATACTGAGGACCGCTTCGTATTCTTTGGCATAGATCCTTCGCGATATCCGTGATTTCGCCGCCGCTTTGTGTACGGGCTGGTACTGGCTCATCAAGCTCACGGGAACCTTTGGAGACAATTCCAACGCAATAAAACAGAGGGTCTCCCAGCTTCCCGCCGTATCATCCGGTAAAACCAGATGCCGTACCACCATCCCCCGTTCGGCCAACCCGGATGCGTTCAGGGTCAGCGGTCCCACCTGCCGGTACATTTCCAGCACAGCGGAGCGGGTATGATCCACGTAGTTCTTGATATGCGAAAATTCGCGGGCCACGTCATTCTCGGCGTATTTCAAATCGGGAAGGTAAATGTCAATAATACCGTCCAGCAGTTTCAGCGTCGGCAGGGCATCGTATCCGTTCGTGTTGTAGATGATTGGAAGGTGGAGTCCCTTTTCCCGCGCCAGCGCCAGAGCTTTCAATAAACCCGGAACCACATGCGACGGCGACACCCAGCCGATGAAATGCACTCCCTGATCCTGAAGATCCAGCATCTGTTCCGCCACTTGGCCGTAGGAATATTCCTTTCCCAGATCCTCCTGGGAAATTTGAAAATTCTGGCAATAGTCGCAACGCAGATTACAGGACGTGACAAAGATGTTTCCCACGCCGCGGGTTCCGGTGAAGGGAGGCTCTTCGCCAAAATGCTGAACCGAAGCCCCGACCACCAGGCGGTCGCTCTGGCCGCACACGCCCCTGCCCCCGTCCGTCCGGTCCACCTGACAGGCGTGCGGGCACACGGTGCAATCGCGGTACAGGGCATAAGCTGCTTCCGCCCGGCCTTGCAATTCGTTTTGAGATAGATTCAGATAACTTACCGTCATAGACCCTGGGGTATTTGTCGCAACAGTTCTTCCCGCTCCGCTTTCAACCGCTCGTTATGAGCAATTTCCTTGATATACTTGCCATCTCCTGAAATTTCATAGGCCCGTCGAAACATCGTGTCCGCCTTATCGAACTGCCAGGAATATTCATACGCCAGGCCCAGGTTCCAATAGGCATTGACGACGCTTTCCTTCGGAATTTTTCCACTGATCTGGGCCGCCTCGAGTTCGCGTTGAAATATTTCGATGGCCCCTGGAAAATTTCGCTCCCTGGCTAAATTGATCCCCATTTCTAAATTCGGCAGGTGATAATCTTTTTCAAAAGGGATTCTCACTTCTTCCTGCCACGGGGACATGGCTTTAAAAATTTTATATACATGCTGATTCAAACACTTCTCATACATGTATTTTTTATTGATGGCCGCCGGACTTTCATCGACGGAGGTGTTGTAATCATCCTTTGAACATTTAAAATTTTTTGAAAGGAGGATGGTTCCGGTCGCTTCTTCGGTAAAATCGATATGGCCGAAGGTGGTCAAGGTTCCCGTCCGCTTATAATGAGTGCAATCGTATTTTTCTTTCTTTTCTTTGCCCTCCACCTCTATCTTCCGCTCGCAGGTTTTCTTTTTAAATGTGGTCTCCTCATCATAGTAACTTTCCGCATTTCCAAAGAGCAAAACAGAAGAGCGGTTCAACTGCCCCAAGTTGCTTGTATTCTCCCTGGGAAGGTAGGAGTTCGACAGTGCATTTTCTCTTCTGAGGTGAAGCTGCTGAGGCCGGTCCATAATTCGGATGTGGCTCAATCTTATAAGCTCGTCTCTCAGGCAAATTTTAAAATCAGGCGCCATGTTTCCGGTGACCCGCCCGAACGCAACGTTTTCATATTGAGAAAGGTTGACCTCAGCAGGATGGGTCAAGGGAATGGGAACGTACAAGGTCGTGCAACCGGACAATACCCAAAACCCCAGAAAAATTAAATACGCTCTGTTTATTTTTATTCGCCGGTTTGACATGAGATTCAATTACCGGTAGTGATTGAAACCGGACCAATGTTAGAATAATCCCTTATGGCACTACTAACTGAAAGAATACCCGAAACCATGTCCAAAACGAGCATAAAATTTTTTCTCCTGACTGTTGTTATTGCCCTCATTTCGGCCCTCCCAATTTCAGCGGAACCCAAGCATGGGTTGTCCCTTTACGGACCTCAGGGACTGAAATACAAGGCGGATGAACCTTATGAATATGCCAATCCGAAGGCCCCGAAAGGCGGTCACCTCGTACTTTCTGACTTTGGGGCGTTCACCAAATTGAATCCTTTTTCGCTGAAGGGCGTGCCCGCAACGGGTATAGCGGGCCTGGTCCTGCAAACACCGATGGACTCCTCCTCGGACGACGACGAACCATTTTCCCAATATGGCAATCTTATCGAAAAGGTCGATCTGGCTAAGGATCACATGTCAATGGTCTATCACATATATAAAACCGCTAAATTTTCCGATGGGCAGCCGGTCACGGCGGATGACTTCGTGTTCTCCTTTGAAATCATAAAAGATCCGCAATACCACCCACTCTACAAACAGTATTTCAAAGATATTAAAAAAGTCGAGAAAATCGGCAAGCACACTGTCAAATACCACTTCGCCATTCACAATCAGGAACTGCCGCTGATCACCGGGCAAATGCCGATCTTCCCCAAACACATTTACGGACAAAAGGGGAAATCCTTCGGATCGGATTTTGACAACATCGCCGTCGGCAGCGGTCCCTATAAGGTGGACAAATTCGAGTTCGGGAAATACATCACCTTAAAACGCGATCCCGACTGGTGGGGAAAAGACCTGCCGAAAAACCGCGGACGCCACAACTTCGACCAGATCACCTGGAAAATTTTTCTCGACCCGGTGGCCATCCGCGAGGGGTTCAAAGGAGGAGAGTTCGACGTCAACCTGATCAACAGTTCCCGCGACTGGGCTCTGGACTACAAAGGCGACTTCGTTAAAAAGGGTTATTACATCCGCGAAGGAGTTCCCCATCAACGCGTGGCAGGCATGCAGGGATACGCGATGAACACCCGCAACGAGTTATTTAAATCCCGGAAAGTGCGGGCCGCCCTGGCCATGGTCTTCGATTTTGACTGGAGCAACAAAAACCTTTTTTACGGACAATACACCCGAAACGAAAACTATTTCGACAACAACCCGGAGATGAAAGCCAAGGGCCCACCCGAGGGAGAGGTCAAAAAAATCCTCATGGCCTTGCGGCAAAAATACAAGGAACATGTGCCTAAAACGGCCCTGACCAAACCCGTCGGCACTCCCGGAGAAGGACAGCCGCTGGAAAAAAATATTCAGCTGGCAAACGCACTTCTCGATTCCGCCGGCTGGAAAGTCGGAAAGGATGGCATCCGGGAAAAAGACGGCAAACGGTTTACGTTTGAACATCTGCTCACCAGCCCGCAATTCATGCGAATTTCGGAGCCGTACAAAAACAACCTGCGCAAAATCGGCATCGAAATGAAAATAAGAATCGTCCAGATCGCTGAATATGAGGAACGCTTGCGGAATTTCAAATTTGACATGGTGGTGGTCAATTATCCACAAAGCCGCTCACCGGGGAACGAACAACGCTATAGGTGGGGAAGCGAAGCCGCCAAAACTCCGGGAACCCGGAATTATATGGGCATCGAAAACCCCGCAATTGATGAACTGATCGATCTGGTCATCGACGCAAAAACCCGCAAGGACCTGATCACGGCCATTCAAGCGTTGGATCGGATTCTGACCCACCAGTTTTATGTCGTCCCCCACTGGTATATCAACATCGACCGCGTCGTCTATTGGAACAAATTTTCCAGGCCCGAAATCAATCCGTCGCAGGCTCCTGTTTTAAGCAACATCCTCGAATGGTGGTGGTGGGATGAAGGCAAGGCCCAACGGTTGAAAAAGGCCCAGGCCGCGGGCGAATCGGTCAATTGATCCCGTCGCCTGTTCTCCCATGAAACCTCTGATGTCCATCATTTTCCGACCCTAAACAGGTGCATGCAGATTCACTCGCTAATAAATTTCGTTAACCATCGAAATTCTGCTCTCCTTTTATTTACTGTGCTCTGCTGCCTGTTTCTCAACCCTGTCGTCACGGGAAATGAAGAAATTTATTTAGGATGGGCCAAGTCGTATTATGACCCGGATTGGCTGCCCAACTCATTCGTCTACGATCATTGGGTGGGCCACCGATACGTCTTCGAACTGTTTTTTGGATTCCTCTTAAGTCATCTCAGTTTTGAAGCGGTGGTAATGATCGGCAGAGTGATGGCGGCGGCGGCAATGGCCTTCTCACTTTCCCGGCTTTTCAGGCAAATCAATTTCACCAATCTGGAATCGTTGCTGGTGGTGCTGGTATTCATTTCGATAGGGCAAAACTTTGTTCCCGGCGAATGGATATTCATGTCGATAGAATCCAAAGTTTTTGCCTATCCGCTGATTTTTCTCAGTCTCACGGAACTACTGAAAGGCAATCCCAGGCGGTCCGCGCTGTACATCGTTGGCGCCACCTATTTCCATGTCTTGGCCGCGGGCTGGTTTTTCATGTACTTTTTAATTTATCTGCTATGGACCCGAACGCAATTTCTCGACGTTGCCAGGGTATTTGCCATCTATGTGGCTGGGACTTTGCCTCTGACCGTCTATCTGGCCCCGCAAGTCTTCTCAGGCCCCAGCGATGTTGGCGGAATTCATCTCAATTGGATCTACGTCTTCTACCGGATTCCCAACCTGGCGCCTTTTGTGGAAGGAAAATTAAATACCGCCGCAAATTGGGAAGCGCAAAGGATTCTCACCGTCGCAGTTTGCTTCGTTCTCGCTATTTTTTGGCACCGTAGAAACGAAACGCCAGAGAAAATAAAATTTTTCTCTCATTTCATCATAATTATCGGCGCATTTTTCTTTACCTTCCTGGTGGCAGCTTACTTTGACCGTTCAGGCGACCTGTTAAAATTCCGTCCGTTCCGGGGAGCTTCGCTGTTTACCTTATTCGTTCTCATAGAAATTGTTATTTTTGCTAAATTTAAGTTCACCAGTCCAAAAGCGCAGACCCTTGTTTCCCATCTCTCGATGGCCACTCTGGCTGTGCTTTTCGTCTATGGCACGGGTCGAAATTTAAACGAAAAATACATCGACACTGTTTTCTTCCCGGATGAGAAAAAACTGGCCTGGAGAGAAGTGACATCCTTCGCCAAAAATCAAACGGAGCGGCAGGCTGTTTTTCTAATAAAAGGAATTCCTGAAAGTGTCAGTTGGACATTTTCAAGAAATGCGAACAGAGACGTCTTTGTATTAAAAAAATTTGTTCCCATCGACAAAAATAAATGGCACGAGTGGTATCAGCGTCTCCATGTAAGGGTAGAAAATGAAGCTCAGATGGCCGACTTAAGGAAAAAATATAAACTGGACTACTATATTACGACTCCCTCGCGGCCTCGAATCGGGAAAGTTGTCTTTGAAAATTCCCGCTATGTGATTTCACATCTGCCTGATCCAGGGTTGTGAAATCCAAATATTGACTGAAACCAGAAGGCAAACATAGTAAAATAGCTGGCGTCTTGTAAAAATCTAAATTTTCCATCCCCTGCTTTTTCCGATCTATAAAATGCCCAGTTATATCATCCGCAGACTGCTTCTGATTTTCCCCACCCTCATAGGAATCGTGACCATCACCTTCATCGTCACTCAGTTTGTACCGGGCGGCCCCATGGACCAGATCCGGTCATTGCTCAGAGGCCACGGCGGTGTCTTGACCGAAGCCGGGGGCGGAGCACTGGATCGGATGGGCGCAAAACCCGGCGAACTCGACCCAAAGCAAATGGAACAGTTGAAAAAAATCTATCATCTCGACCGTCCCCTCTGGGAACGGTATTTGCGTACCTTTCTCTGGTACGCCCCCAAAAACCCCGAAGCACCTTTTTCGGAAAGTTTTTTTAAACACGACAACTGGGAAGGATTTCTGGTTTTTAAATTTGGCGACTCCTTTTACCGCAACCGGTCGGTGTTGGAACTGATCAAGGAAAAACTTCCCGTTTCCATATCCCTCGGCGTCTCAAGTTTTTTCCTGACCTATATCATCTGTATCGTTCTTGGAATCGCCAAAGCGGTGAAGAACGAAACGCGGTTTGACACCGTGACCAGCGTCATCGTGTTGGTCGGATACAGCGTTCCAGGTTTCGTCATGGGAATTTTTTTGATCGTCCTGATCGGACCCGGTGATGGCGCCATTGCGCATCTCATCCCTCTCGCCGGACTGACTTCTGAAGGAACACCGGGCTATGAAGACTGGTCGCTATGGAAAAAAATCGTCGATTACCTGCATCATCTGGCCGCGCCGCTGTTCTGCTACGTGCTGGGGGGATTTGCCACACTGACTCTGTTGACCAAAAACGCCGTGCTGGAGGAGATGCGAAAACAATATGTCCTGACCGTAAGGGCGAAGGGTTTGTCCGAAAAAATGGTTCTGTTTAAACATATCCTGAAAAACGCCCTGATCCCGTTGGTGACCGGATTCCCAATTGGTTTTTTGACCATGTTTTTCTCCGGGTCGCTTCTCATAGAACAGATATTCACGCTGGACGGTTTTGGTCTGCTTTCCTATCAGGCGGTGATACAGCGCGATTATCCGATCGTGCTGGGTTCCATGTTTATTTTTTCGCTGATCGCGCTTCTCGGACAACTTTTGACCGATCTCTCCTATGTGCTCATCGACCGGCGAATCAGTTTTGAAGAAACTCAAGGATAAGGCGAACCAATGCGCCTAAGCAAAGACCTCCAGGTAAAACTGAAACGCTTCCGCCGCGACCGCAGAGCGTTCTACAGTTTTCTTTTTATCGCCGCATTGTTCATTCTGACACTTCCCGCCGAATGGCTATGCAACATCAGGCCCATCCTCATTGTGGTCGAAGGCCGTCCCTACTTTCCTGTTTTATTTTCCTATAGCGAGAAAGATTTCGGCGGCGCTCTCCTGAGCGAGCCCGACTACAAATCCGACCGCTTCATCCGGCTCCTCAGCGGTAATCAGGAAAGCACAGAGGCAAAAAACCTGTTGATGGAATTTGAGGATGAAGACACCGGGAGCGAAAACCTGGGCCTGGATCTGGGGGATTTTGATGAAGAGGACAGCGGTTCTGGTTTTTCTCTGGGCCTGGGAGATTTCGATGAAGATGAAGAAAGCTCTGGCACACCCAATATTACCTCCGAGCAAACGACTCCCAATATCACGGATGCACCGCCTGGCGTTAAGAGAGATTTCTGGATTCTCTGGCCTCCCGTGCCTTATGATTATAAATACATCCCCACCCAATCCACCACCGGTCGGGTGGTTTTGACCGCGCCTTATGAAACGCTTTCCTTCGATGGTGAGCGTATGATTCCATCGTCCGTAATAGACCAGCATTATCTGGGAACCGACGACCGTGGACGCGACGTTCTGGCCCGTCTCATCTATGGGTTTCGAATATCCATGATATTCGGGATCTCCCTGGCGATTTTTGGCACCCTCATCGGCTGTCTCATTGGCGGTGTGCAGGGATTTTTCGGCGGATTGGTGGACCTCATCGGCCAACGGCTCACCGAAATCTGGGGATCGATCCCCCGGCTTTATATATTGATCATCTTAAGTTCGTTTCTCGTGCCTTCGGTTTTATTGTTGTTCGCCATCTTGAACCTGACCGCCTGGATGGGAATCGGAGCGTATATCCGCGCGGAATTTTTAAAAATCCGCAACCTCGAGTTCGTGAAGGCGGCCAAGGCGATGGGCGTTTCGAATTTTAAGATCATGCGGCGTCACATATTGCCCAATGCCCTGACACCTGTGATCACCTTTTTTCCCTTTGAAGTCACTGCAGGCATTCTAGCGCTGGTGAGTCTCGACTACCTCAATCTCGGAGTGCCCAGCCCGGCGCCCAGCCTGGGAGAACTGCTGGCCCAGGGGAAGAACAACCTGCATGCCCTGTGGATTCTACTTCCCACCTTCACGGTTTTAACGGTGGCGCTCACATGCCTGACCTTTGTGGGAGAAGGCGTCCGCAACGCGTTCGACCCAAGAAGGTCAGGATAACGATGAACCGGAAAGCGACGACTCCATGCTCTTAGACGTACAAAACCTTAAAACTTATTTCAAGGTCGGCTTCGACAAAATCGCGAAAGCCGTCGACGGCGTGTCGTTCCAACTCGAACAGGGTAAAACGATGGCCCTGGTCGGAGAATCGGGATGCGGTAAAACCCAGACCGCCTATTCGGTCATGCGTCTTCTTGCAGACAACGGGTACAATCCTGAGGGAAAAGTTCTTTATCAAAATAAAAATCTTCTCGAGCTTGATGAAGAACCCATGCGCCAGTTGCGCGGCAACGACATCGCCATGATTTTCCAGGAGCCCATGTCCTCGTTGAATCCCCTCTACCGGATCGGCAATCAACTGGAAGAGCCACTCAGGCTTCACCGCAAGTTGCAAAAAGGACCTGCGAGAAAACGCTGCATTGAACTACTCGACCGGGTGGGCATTCCAGAACCGCAAAAGCGCATCGATGATTTTCCTCACCAGTTGTCCGGCGGCATGAAACAAAGGGTGATGATTGCCATGGCCCTGGCCTGCGAACCCAAACTACTGATCGCCGACGAGCCGACAACCGCTCTGGATGTCACCATTCAAGCCCAGGTTCTGCATCTGATGGCCAATTTACAAAAGCAAACAGGGATGGCCATTCTTTTAATCACTCACGACATGGGGATTGTCAATCAACTGGCCGATTCCATTTGCATCATGTATGCAGGAAAAGTCGCCGAACAGGGGCCGAGGGAAAAAGTATTTAAAAACAGGTTGCACCCTTACACCCGGAGGCTCTTCGATTCCATTCCGAAAACGAGTGACACTCCCTACCTGCTGAACACCATTCCCGGCATGGTACCGCCGGCGACCGAGTATGGCGAAGGCTGCCTGTTCGCCAACCGCTGTGAATTCGTGATGGACGTTTGCAAGAGAAAGGAAAGCCCCGTCTATACGATGGAACCCAGGCACCATGTCACTTGTCATCTATTTGAGGGGGGGAAAACCCCGTTTCTTGATCATGATCGCGAACGACTTCCCGCGCCGCCAAGAAAAGTTGAGGCGTCCACCATTCTTTCCGTGCGATCGCTCAACACCCATTTTCCCGTCAGAAAAGGCGTGTTCATGCGAGTGGCGAATCACATCAAAGCCGTCGACGGCGTCAGTTTGAATTTCAAACGAGGTTCCACTCTGGCGCTGGTGGGGGAATCGGGCTGCGGAAAAACGACTTTCGGTGAATCCATCCTGCGTTTGAACCGGAATGCCGAAGGACAGGTACTATATCATGACAAAGACATCATGAAACTACAAAACCATGAATTGAAACTCATCCGCAAACACCTGCAAATCGTTTTTCAGGATCCCTTCGGGTCCTTATCGCCCAGAATGACGGTGGAGGATATCATCACGGAAGGACTCGACATCCATTTTGCCGACACAAACGAAACTGAAAAGAAAAAACGCGTCGATGCGGTATTGGGAGAAGTGGGCCTCGCCCCTTCGGTGCTGGACCGCTACCCGCATGAATTTTCAGGAGGACAACGGCAGAGAATCGCCATCGCCAGGGCGCTCGTTCTCGAACCCAAATTCCTCGTGCTGGACGAACCGACGAGCGCTTTGGATGTGTCCGTTCAGGCACAGGTTCTGAATCTTCTGAAAGAACTGCAGAGCAAACGGCAGTTGACCTATCTTTTCATCAGCCACAATCTGAGTGTCGTCCGTTATATGGCCGATGCGGTGGGCATCATGTATCTGGGAAGAATTGTGGAACAAGCTCCCGTGGAAAATTTATTTAGAAACCCCAGGCACCCCTACACCCGGTCGCTTCTCGACGCCGTTCCCAGCCTGGAAGAACGCAAACCGTTCGATCCGTTGGTCGGTGATGTCCCCTCCCCGCTCAATCCACCTTCCGGGTGTCATTTCCACCCGCGATGTCCGATTTATCTAAACGAACCTCAGGGAAGTCCCCTGGCAAAAAAATGCCGTTCCCAATACCCTCAAAAAACCGGATTGGAAACGGACTTTGTCGCCTGCCACGCCGCTGTTTAAAAAAAACCGGAAATTGTAAAAACTATAAACTATGAATCATTTTTGCCCAGGGTAGAAGTAAAACATAATAGCGAGTACTACAATTCCCAAAACGCCCCACCCTAACAGGCAGATTAAAGTCATAAAATTCTCTCCGGTTCCCCTCCTATCGGAGGGTTAAGTGCAATTCTGGGACTATTAAACTTAAAATTGGCTCAAAAATCAATTATCCAGTACAATAAAGAGGAAATAGATAGAATGCGGATTTTCAACAACTCTTAACGATCAGGTTCCGAAATTTGCGCAGACCCTTCATCAAAACTGCGCCTTATCAGGCATTTCCTGTTTTTGCTTAACATTAATTCACTAAACAACCAGACAAACCAACACTTTTTGTCACTTTTCCTTTCCCACAGGGTATGGCCTGATTGATTTTCCGAGGATTATTTTTGGCACAAGGATTGCTACGTAAGGGCATAGGTAAGCCACTATTTAAAAGGGTGTATATGAAACAGCTCAAATTTTCGCAACTCATGCTGATCCTGCTGATCCTTTCCGGCTGCACCGGAACCTCTGGAAAATGGCTGGGATTGGAATCAGGAACAACAGAATCTCAAACGGCCAGCAAAACGCACAACTATTCCTTGAAATGGGTGGACGAAGCCACACTCAATGCTCTCGATCAAATGGAAATCATGATTGTCGAAAATAAAACTTCCCCCGAGGGAAAATCCATACAGGCCGCCACCCTGGACCAGGACATTTTCATCACATTGAAACCCGTGGATTCATCTTCGACCTATATGCAAATCGATATCGAATTAACGGACAATGGCGACCCGGCAGCAAGCGCAAATGACATCATCGAACAAACTCAGAGGATCTTGTTGACCAATACTAAACTTCAGGAAACAGACATCACTGAAAGTTCTGGCGTCAGTCATGACACCTCCCCAAAGGAGTGACCCCGAACGTTACCCGGAAAATCTTCTTAAATTCCTAAAATTTCAATTATTTACTTCAAATTCCTTGGTTAGAAGGTATATTATGAAAGAGCAGTGAATTGCTTCTTTTATGACCTTCTGATAGAAAAAACCAACCCAGCCAGTTCAGCCGCCAGAGGGAGGCGTTATTCTTTCTTTGCAGGAACTCCATGCACCTTTTATATCCTTTTGCCAAGAGATTCATCGCCGGGGAGGACCCGCATTCCGCTCTGATCTCCATTCAAAAGCTGTATGCATCCGGTTTCCTGTCTTCCCTCGATATTCTTGGCGAAAACGTCAGCAACCGGGAACAGGCCGATGCCGCCAGGGATGTTTATATCGACCTCATCAAAACCGTCGATCAAAAAAATTTATCCATGGACTATTCGGTCAAACTGACGCAAATGGGGTTGGACATCGACAAGAGCTTCTGCCGGGATAATCTGGAACGCATCCTCGTGCAAGCGGGAAAAAACACCGTGCGTTTCGACATGGAAGGTTCTCCTCATACGCAAGCCACCCTGGATATGTGTCACGATTTGCATCCCCAATACAAAAACCTGGGGCAGGCGGTTCAGGCCTATTTATTCCGATCGCAAGCAGATGTCGACGCCTTGATCAAAAAACAGATTTCCGTCCGCTTGTGCAAGGGGGCCTATAAAGAAGATGCGTCCATCGCTTATCAATCCATGGACGACATCCGTGAAAATTTTTTAACCCTTTCATTCAAGTTGCTTAAAGAAGGAAATACGCCCGCCATTGCCACGCACGATGAATACCTGCTGGCGGAAATTCTATCTTTTATCTCCAAAGAAAAAATCGATCCCGGTTCGTTCTATTTCGAAATGCTTTACGGAGTCGGAAGGGACCTGCAAAAAACCTTATTGGGAAAAGGCTTCCAGGTGCGCATTTACACACCCTTTGGCGACGCCTGGCTCCCCTACACCTTAAGAAGGTTGATAGAAAAGAAAGAAAATATACTGTTCGTGATGAAAAATCTTTTCCGCGAAACGTTCGGACTTCGAAAAATTAAATAAAGTGGATGCCAACCAAAACGGCACATTGAAAATCACGCTTCTGACCACCTCCTTTCCCCGCCATGCAGGAGACTTCGCCGGTAATTTTGTTTACCAATACGCCCGTCAGTTGACCCGAATAGGCTTTAAGGTGAACGTCATCGCTCCGCAGGACTCCCAGGGGGCGCCTCCTGATGAATGGTGCGAGGTGGAAGTGGACCGTTTCCAATATTCCTTTCCGCAAAGTTTTCAGACCCTGGCCTATGGCGCGGGAATGGTCAGCCGGATCAAACAGAACCCTTTCCGAACACTCTTGATTCCCTTTTTCTTAGTCTTTTTCTTTTTATCTGTGCTGAGGGCCAGCCGAAACTCCGATTTACTACAAGCCTATTGGCTGCCGGCAGGGATCGTTGCCTTGGCGGTCAAATGTTTCAAAAAAATGCCTGTGGCCCTCACCCTGTGGGGTTCGGATTTCCTGTTGCTGCGGATTCCCGGACTGGCTTTTTTGTTGAAAGTTTTGATCCGCAGCGCCGATGCCGTCATTTGCGAAAGCGATCACTTTAAAAACCTTTTGCTAAAGCTCGGCATTCCCGATCATATAATTTCCGTCCTTCCCAACGGCATCGACCTGGAAAACTTCCAGCCCGGTGATGGAAATTCCGCGCGGCGGCAACTGGATCTTCCGGAAAATAAAACCATCATCCTGAACATTGGCGGCATGTCTCCGGTTAAAGGACAGAGATACCTGATCGAAGCCATTCCCGAAATTATTAAAAGGGAAGCCAATATCCAGTTCATCTTTGTGGGAGACGGGGAAACACGCCATGAACTGGAAACCTTGGTGAACGCCAAGACTTTGTCCCCCTACGTTCTGTTCACCGGCATGCTGAAAGCTTCTGAAATTCCCATCTGGCTCCATGCTGCGGATATTTTTGTTTTGCCCAGCCTTTCCGAGGGCAATCCCAACGTCCTGCTGGAAGCGATGGCCTGCGGTATTCCCGTGGTTGCCACCACAGTCGGCGGCATTCCAGAAATGATCCGCGACGGGCAAGAAGGGTTCTTGGTTCAACCAAAATCCTCCGAAGAACTTGCAAGGCAGATAACCGCCTTGATCCGGGACAAAACCCTGCGGGAAGCAATGGGGCAAAACGGCATTAAAACCGTTCAGGCCGAATACGCAACCTGGGAAATGCAATCCGCCAAGTTGAAAACCATCTACGAAAACCTGACCGTGAAATAACAAGCCTCAATGCCCAACACCACCGAGATTCTGACAATATATTACAAGCACAAACCGGGAGGTTTTTGTAAACGCCTGCAAATGAAAATCGAAGCCTATCTGGACAAAGGCTGGAGGGTTCATTACATCGCAGTCGAACCCTTTCCTTACGACGACCCGAAACTCATTCCCCACATTCTGCCCACTCCCATGCAGAGCCACGATTCCATCGCCTTCTGGATCTATTTTTTTCTCACCGCGCCCATCTACACGACGTTGGTAGGAATGAAAAACAAAATCAACCTGATTTCCATATTTTCGCCACTCTACGCTCTCATCTCCAGCCCCGCAAAATGGGTATTGAACGTTCCCCTGATCACTTTCGTCCGTTTTCCACCTCATCGGAATACAAAATTTTCGTATCGGGAATCCCGCCTGGTCACCTGGATAGAGGGGTATCTTGAAAAAATGGGGCTGGCGTTTTCGAACCGCATTTTAGCCGCGTCAGAAACCGTCCGCTCTGCCATTCTGGCGCGGTATCCCAAGGCGGCAGGAAAAACCACTGTGCTCTACAACCATTTGCAAAAAGTGCAGTGCGATAAAAAAAGCCAGAAAAAACGGCTCGTCGAGGAATTTTCCCTGACCGGAAACCCGTTCATCGTGGCCACCTCCGGGCTTCTGCACAAACGGAAAAATCAGGATTGTCTGTTACGGGCGTTTGCCGAAGTCGAAAAACCGGAAGCCGTTCTATTCATCATCGGTGATGGAGATCAAATGGAACCACTGAAGCAACTGGCCGACGAGCTGGGAGTGAAGGAGCGAACGGTTTTTACCGGCTGGCGAGAAGACGTGTTGGACCTCATTCAAGGAGCCGACCTGTTCGCGTTTTGCTCTTCTCAGGAAGGGTTGTCCAATTCGCTTCTCGAAGCGGTTGCCGCCGGGCTTCCCTGTCTGGTGAGCGATGTCCCCGAAAACCGCGAGGTGATCCAAAATCCGGAACAGCATTTTTCGTCCGACAACCCTCCGGCCCTCGCCGAAAAAATCACCCGCGCTATCGAAGACCGGGAATATTACGACCGATTACTGCAGTCCACCAAGGAGGATAGGAAACGGTTTGTCTTTGACTGGAACGGGGAAATCATCAGCGAAGCGGAAGGAGTAATGAACCGTCTCAAAAGCTAAAATCGCAATCACTTCAAACGATCGACATAATCAACCGTCTCCTGCGCGCGCGAACCGCTGATTCGGCGCAGTTCCTGGGCCACGCGATTCCATTCAGTGCGGTCTCCGCCTTCCAGCAAATCCATGGCCTGCGCAATATCACCGAATCCGGCATTATAAGCCCCGGTCGCAAAACGCCAGGCCTCGCTGACGGACACACCCCGTTCGACAAACTGATCGTACAAAGCCTTCAAGTGGCGGGCCGATCCGTCCAGATTGGATGCGGGATGCCATACCGACCCCTCCGACCGGTTCCCCCCGATTCGTAATCCCAATTGTTCGGCGATATCCGGTAGCAACTGCCCCAATCCCAACTGCCCTTGTGAACCGATGGCGTTAGGGTTGAAACCCGATTCGTTTTGGATCAATTGCTGAAACAGGGCGCCCGGAACGCCGCGCACCCCACCCGCAAGCAAAGCGAGATCGGGAAGCGCGAACGATTGCGAATTGCTTGCGCTCGGGATCTCGGCATTCAGCGAAATTCGTGCGGCTTCCAGTTCATAATATTTAGCAACGAGCTGAGGGTTGACAATCGCCTGACGGGTGGGAGATGGGCTTTCTGAAGTTTGCTGGGTTCGGGCCTGCTCCAGAATGACCCGGTATTCGTTGAATAAATTCAACGGCGCGGAAGCATTCTGGCCGCTCCCGCTTAATGCAGAGAGCCTTTGCAGTTGAGCTTCCAGCAGAATGGACCGGAAAGTGGAAGCGTCCCGCTCAGCGGAGCCCCCTCCCTGGGACGCTTTTCCCCCGATCTTTTCATACCCTTCGGCGCTGATGGAACTGATATCGACCATTTGCGACCCGTTAGATCTTTGACACTTCCCGTTAGCAATTCAATATAAAGCAAACCTCGTGCCTAAAAAAATCGCTCCCTAAAAATACTACCGCTGGTTGAGAACCTGCAACTGCTTTTCAGCATGATACGAACTGCGCACCAGCGGCCCGGCTTCCACATGGTCCAGACCAAGGGATTCGCCTATTTCCTTGTACTCGGCGAAAACTTCCGGCGGAAGGTACTCCTCCACTTCCATATGATTGCGCGACGGACGCAAATACTGGCCGAGCGTCAGGATATTGCACCCGATGTTCACCAGATCCTGCATCGTTTCAATCACCTCTTGCCGTTTTTCGCCCAATCCCAGCATCAAACTGCTTTTGGTGAGAAGGTCAAAGTTTTTACCGGCGAAGTACAAAGTATCCAGCGACCACTTGTATCGGCATTGCGGTCGGACCTTTGCCTGAAGCGAAGGGACCGTTTCCAGGTTATGCGCCAGCACATCCGGTCCGGCTTCGCACACCGTCCGGACAAGTGAGGATTCGCCCCTGAAATCCGGGATCAACGCCTCCACTTTCATGGCCGGACAATGAACTTTCACCGCCTTCAAGGTTTCAGCCCAGTGAGACGCCCCGCCATCCTTCAGATCATCCCGGTCCACAGAAGTGATGACCGTATAGCCAAGATTCAATTTAGAAAGCATTTTCGCGACTTCATCCGGTTCTTCTTCACGGGGCAGCTGCAGGTTTCCGGTGGGAACGTCGCAGAACCGGCAGGCCCGCGTGCAGGTGTCCCCGAGAATCATGATCGTCAAAGTCCCCGCATCCCAGCATTCGCCAATGTTGGGGCAGGAAGCCGACTCGCAAACCGTGTGCAACCCATGCCTACGCACCAGCGATTTCAGGCGGAAATAATTTTCTCCCTTGGGCAGAGGGGCTTTGACCCAGTCCGGGAGTCGCCTTTTTAGAGGTTTTACAGAGGAATTCATCGGGATATAGAAAACGAAAAACTATTTTTAAATTAAGGACTTAAGAGATTCCTGAAAAACCCGAAAAAGACTATAGAAGTTGTTAAGAATCGGGTGTTCACAACCAAATACTATAATTAATCCTGAACAAATGAAAGCTTTTTGCAGGATGGATTTCTCAGCTCCATGAAGCTCCTCGACCGCTACATTTTTAGTGAATTGCTGAAAGTTTTTTTGATCAGCGCCGCCGCCGTCACCCTCGTTCTTTATCTGGATAAATTTCTGCTGATCGCGGACATGCTGGTCCGCTGGGGCGTGGGAATCGTCGATCTGTTTCTGTTAATCCTTTACCTCGCGCCGGCCTACCTGGCCGTGACCATTCCGATGAGCGTGCTGGTGGCCACCGTGGTCGTTTTCAATCATTTTTCCGCCACCAACGAATGGACCGCCATGAAAGTCGGGAAATGGAGTTTTCTACGGCTTTTAGCACCGGGGATTGCGTTTTCCTGCATGTCATGGGTGCTTTCCAGCGCCATCATATTCATCGCCCTCCCCTGGGGCAACCAATCGTACAAGGACCTGATTCACGATCTGATCCACAACCGCACCCGCATCGAAATAGAACCCAGGGTTTTCAACCGCGAGTTCAGCAATCTGATCCTCTACGTCAAGCAAAGGGAAAAGGACTCCCACTTCAAAGGGATTTTTATTTCCAACATGGGAAAGCCGGAAGCTCCGCAAATCATCTCAGCCGAAGAGGGTTTTCTGCAAAAGTCGGCGGATGCGTCGAAAATTCACTTTCAACTCAAAAAAGGGACCATTCACGAAGTGAACCGCAGTGCGGGAAATTATCAGACGGTCAATTTCGACGGCTACGATTTGATCATGGACATTCCCGCGCCGGTGCGAATGACGACCAAACCATTTGTAGCGGATCGCGAGCTCTCACCGGGTGAGCTCGTCGAGCGCATCGAGCAGTATGAGCGCCAGGGCCTGAAAACTTCCGGACCCGCCGTAGAACTCAGTAAAAAATTTTCGATTCCATTCGCCTGTCTGGTATTCGCACTGCTCGGCATTCCTCTCGGCATCCAATCCGGCGGTGCCGGGAAAACCGGCGGTTTGGCCATTTGCTTAGGAATCATTCTTGCTTACTACTTCTGCCTGATCAGCAGTCAGGATCTTGGCAAGCTCGGCGCCATCAACCCCTACCTGTCGGTGTGGATACCCAACATCGCCGTTTTACTGCCTGCGATTTTTATGGCTTATAAAATGCAAAAAGAATCCTCAGTCCGAATCCTGGGAAAAAAGATCAAGCATTGATTGCCCCCTCTAATAAGCTATAATCTGATTGATCAGAAAAACCGCAGCGAAACAGAAAAAGTTTGTCCCGAATCAAAATACGTCGCTCGTCGTGAGCAAGCGCGCCCTCCGCGGAGGAGAAGGAGTGAGGAATGCAGACCGCTAAAGACATCATGAGTAAAAATGTGATCACTGTAAAAAAAGACACGCCCATCAGTGAGTTGTCGGACCTGTTCATCAATTATAATATCAACGGAATCCCCGTGGTGGACGACGATGAAAAAGTGATCGGAATCGTCACCCAGGGCGATTTAATCGAGCAAAACAAAAACCTGCACATTCCCACCGTCATCACCTTGTTTGACGCGGTTCTCTTCCTTGAAAGCGAAAAAAAATTCGAAACCGACATCAAAAAACTCACCGGCAATAAAGTAGAAGATATTTACAGCGCCGACGCCATCACCGTTTCAATCGATACCGAACTCGGCGAAATCGCCACGATCATGGCAGAAAAGGACGTCCACACCCTGCCGGTACTGGATGACGGCAAGCTGGCGGGAGTCATCGGCAAGCTGGACCTGATCCGCGGAATGGCCTGAAATTTCCCTCAGGAATCGTTCGGTTTGTGGTTGTTTTCTCTATACTTGATGGAGGATGCGATGAAATTCTTGAACAGGGGGTGCGGCGATCCTGGGGAGGATTTGAATTCCGGGTGAAACTGCCCCGCCAGGAACCAGGGATGGTCCTCCAGCTCGATGATCTCGACGAGGTTGCCATTGGGTGAAATGCCGCTGATTTTCATCCCGGCTTCTTCCATCTGGATGCGGTATTTGTTGCTGAATTCATAGCGGTGCCGGTGCCGTTCATAGATTTCCCGCTTGCCATAAGCCTCGAACGCACGCGATTGCTTCCTCAATTGACAGGGGTATTCGCCCAAACGCATGGTTCCGCCCTTGTCGCCGTGCTCATTCTGGTCGTGCATCAGGTCGATGATCAAATAAGGCGACGTGTTGGAAAACTCCGAGCTGTTGGCGTTTTTGAGGTTGGCCACCTCGCGCGCAAATTCGATCACCGCACAGTGCATGCCGAGACAAATCCCGAAATAAGGCACTTTGTTGACTCGGGCATAATGGGCCGCATTGATTTTCCCCTCGATTCCCCGTTCGCCAAACCCGCCGGGAACCAGAATACCGTCACAGGTTTTTAACTTTGCCGATCCGCCGTCACTCTCCAATTCTTCCGCGTCCACCCAATGCAGATTGACTCGGGTATTGTTTCCAACCCCGCCGTGCACCAGAGCTTCGGTGATACTTTTATAGGACTCCTTCAGGTCAAGATATTTACCCACAATCCCGATATTGACCTCGCCTTCTGGCTTGGTGATCTTCTGATTGATTTCTTTCCATTGATCGAGATTGGGGTCGGTCACCGGCAGACCTAATTTTTTGAGAATGATTTTACAAATCCCTTCCTTGTCCAGACTCAGGGGAACCTGATAAATGGAATCGACATCCATCGCGGTGATCACCGAATCCACTTCCACATTACAGAACAGGGCGATCTTCTTTTTAATGTCCTTTGAAAGTTTTTTCTCCGTGCGGCAAAGAAGAATATCCGGCTGGATACCGATCTCGCGTAATTTTTGCACACTGTGCTGGGTGGGTTTGGTCTTGAGTTCTCCGGCGGTTTTGATGTAGGGGACCAACGTGAGGTGAACGTACATGACGTTCTTTGACTTCATGTCGTATTTGAACTGGCGGATGGCTTCCAGAAAGGGCAGACTTTCGATATCTCCGGCGGTCCCGCCGATTTCGCAGATGACGATATCGACATTGTGCCCGACTTTCTTTATGTGGCACTTGATTTCATCGGTGATATGAGGAATGACCTGGACGGTGGACCCCAGATACTCTCCCCGGCGTTCCTTTTGAATCACGTCGTTGTAGATCCGCCCGGTCGTCACATTATTGTCCCGCCGCATCTGCGCATTGGTGAACCGCTCGTAATGGCCCAGGTCCAGGTCGGTTTCCGCGCCGTCATCGGTGACGTAGACCTCGCCATGCTGAAACGGGTTCATGGTACCGGGATCGACATTGATATAAGGGTCGAGTTTGAGAATGGTGATTTTCAGCCCACAGCATTCCAGCAGGCTGCCGATCGAAGCGGCGGCGATGCCTTTACCCAGCGAAGAAAGCACTCCACCGGTAACAAAGATGTATTTTACGTTTTTCCCCTTAGATTTCTTTTTCAATGACCCACCCTGAATTTCCCAAACCCATTAATATGAAATTTGACTCAATGCCTTCTCCACTGCCGCCAGATCCTCTTTTCGGTCCACTCCAATGGAGTCTTTATCCGTTTCCACCACCCGGATAGGGGTCCCGTTTTCCAGAATCCGCAGTTGCTCCAGCTTTTCTATCGCTTCCAGTCCAGAAGCCGGCAAACGCGAAAACGCCATCAGAAAATCCTTTCGGTAAGCGTAAAGACCGATATGTTTATACGCTCTCATCGGCGACCCCTTTGGCCAGAGGCTCTCTCCTTCCTTGAGATCCTGTGTCCAGCCGTCCCGGTCGAAAGGAATGGGCGCCCGGGAAAAATAAAGCGCAAACCCCCGATGATCCATCACCACCTTGCACACGTTCGGATCGGCTATTTCCTCAACCGCAGTGATCCTTATACTTAAAGTGGAAACATTCAGTGAGGCGTCCTCCAGTAAGGGAGGAACAATCAGATCTATATTTTCAGGAGGAATCAGAGGTTCATCTCCCTGAACGTTGACCACAATTTCGCAATCCTGGGCTTTCGCCACCTCCGCCACCCGGTCGGTTCCCGAAGCGTGATCCCTGGAAGTCATAACGGCGGTTCCGCCAAATTTCTTGACCGCTTCAAAAATCCGCTCATCATCCGTTGCCACGATCACATTCGACACCGACTGGGCTTTTTCTGCCTGCTCCACCACCCACTGAATCATGGGCTTTCCGGATAGAGTTGCCAATGGTTTTCCAGGAAACCGCGAGGAATCCCAGCGAGCCGGAATGACGGCGAGGACTTTCGGTTTAGTAGGCATGGCGGTTTAAAAAATCCCACAAATTTACTACGATCATAGTATTAAATACACCCACCTGCAGTCGTTTTAGTACGCATGCCGGTTTATAAAACCCCTCCACAGGGTCATGAGTAAGATTTTAAGATCAAACAGCAGGGACCAGTTCTTAATATAGTATAAATCGCATTCGATTCGCTTTTGCAAGGAGGTGTTGCCGCGCCATCCGTTCACCTGGGCCCAGCCGGTCAGGCCCGCCTTCATCTTCAACCGTAGCATATAATTAGGAATCGATTGTTTAAAATCCTCAATGAAAACCGGCCGTTCGGGGCGTGGACCCACCAGACTCATCTCTCCCTTTAAGACATTGAACAGTTGCGGCAGTTCATCGAGGCTGGTCTTTCGCAAAAACGTCCCGATTCCGGTCCGGCGCTCATCGTTTTCTTTTGCCCAGACCGGTCCGGTGGATTTTTCTGCCTCCAGCTTCATCGAGCGGAACTTGAGCATCCAGAACACCCGCTGATCCAGCCCCACCCTCTCCTGCCGGTAAAACACCGGTCCACGGGACCCCATTTTGACCAGCACCGCGATCAGCAACATGACCGGCGCGGTAACCACTATGGCCAGGCTCGACAGAATAATATCAGAAGTCCGCTTGACCACTACGTTCCAGCCATAAAGCGGAGACTCGGCCAGATTCACAATGGGCAACCCGTCCAGTTCCTCGACCCCCGAATGAATATTCATGTATTGCAACAGATCGGGAACCACTTTGACATCGACCGTCTCTTCACCCAGATATTCCAAAACCTGCTCCAGCCTGTCATGGGCTTTCAGAGGCAGGGCGATAAACAACTGATCCACACCTTGATCGCGGATCACTTTCGAGACTTCCTCATAGGGACCCAGAACCGGGTGTCCCTGAAGCATGCGGCCAATTTTCTCCGGGTGCTGGGTCAGATAGCCCACCACCTGAAATCCGATTTCAGGATGCAAATTGAGCTTTTCGACCACTGTTTGGCCCAGTTCCCCGGCACCAACCACCAAAACCTTTTGCAAATTCCACCCCCGTCCGCGAACGAGGGAAAGAATTTTTCGCACCAGCCAGTGAGACAAGGTGATTAAAATCGTGGCCAAAACCCAGAAATAAACCACCACAATCCGCGAATAGCTGAACTCGCGGTAAAAAAAAGTGACAGCCGTCAGGATTAAAACCGAAATGGCTGTGACTTTCAGAATGAGAAAAAATTCTCCCGACCGGGATCGTCCTCTCAGGGGTTGGTACAGGCCAAAAACTTTGATATTGACCAGAAATACGATCCAGATGGGGATAAGCGCTTCATAATAATTCTCAATCGGGGGAATCCCATGCGTCACGGGGACAAACTGGACCTGGAAACGGATAAAATAAGCCAACAACCAGGAAGAGAAGATGGCTAGACTGTCGGAAATAAAAATTGCGGAAAGAAAAAGTTGGCCGTGCTTCTTCAGCATTGATGCTTTCATCACCGATCTTCTATGAAAAGATGAGAATAGCCCAAATTTTTAAAAGCTTCAACCGCTAAATTCAAACTTTTAAAGGGGATAGGGTCAAAATCTGCAAGGGAAACCACAAATCTGGATTGGGTTTGGTAGGTACAAATACCACTCAACCAGAGTCCTTTTGAGGCGTAAGAAGGTTTCGGAAAACCAGGCGGTCGAATTCGTTAAATGTCCTCAATAGCACCAGCAAAATAAAATAGACCCCCACCCCCAGCACAAAGGAAGGCATGAGAGGCCATGAAACCTTCATGATCGCAAAACCCATCCCCGCGCTGGCTAAAACCGGTCTCCAGAAAAAAGACATCAATGGAATATGTCCGATATTTTTTTGGGTCGACTGAAAAAACAACCCGAACAAGAGCAACTCCGTCAGGCCCGCGACAACCGCCGCCCCCATCAGTCCCCAGCGCGGAATGACAAACAGATTGCAAATCAGATTAAATATCGCGGCTGCCACGACAATTTTTAAAACGCTCCGGGTTTTATCCGCAGACAACAACAGGTAGGCCATGAATTCATTGAGAACCAGAAGAAAAAAAGGAATCGCCATGATCTGAAGCACCGGTCCGGTGATTTCATAAAGGGACCCATACAACAAGTCTATCAATTGCGGTGCCAGAATCGCGGTTCCCGCTGAAAAAGGCAGACCGATCAGCAACAGGTAGCGCGCGGCTTCGGCCCATAACCTGTTGAACTGATCCTCGTTTTGCGAATAAGTCCGGGAAAGAATCGGGAAAAGAGCTCCCCGGACGCTCGCAAGAAGCAAGGCCAGGGATTCGATCAGTTTAAAGGCCGCGTAATACCAGCCGGTCGCTGATTTGCCGATCATCAGGAACAACAGGACGGAGTCGATGCAGAAATAGATATATGCGAAAAAAACGATCCCGCAAACCGGTAAGGATTCCTGAAAAATATTTCCAATCACGCCGCGGTTCAAATCCTTTTTCCAACTGCTTTTTGGCCTCTTCAGTTGAAAGTGCGCGAGCAACAAACTGACGATCGACGAAATTAAAAAAGCGCTTGAAAAAGCGACGACCCCATAGCCAGAGACCAGGACGAACAAACCAAAGACAAAAAACAAAATGCGCTGAAAAACCATCAGCTTGGAAACCAAAGGCATGTTCTCCAGCGCACGAAAAACTCCCAAATACATCTCAGTGTAACCATTGACCACCAGAGCGAAGCCGATGACGGCAACCACCGTCAGGGTTTCACGATCCAAGGGCATGATCACGACCGCCACCGAGAACAATAAAACAGAGAGCAAGGTCAGAAGGAACTTGAGAACGAATACATTATGAAGGTAGGCGCCAATCAGCTCGGGTTTCCGGGAAATCGCCCGGGTCAAAAAAACTTTCAACCCGTTGTCGATAAAGTTAACCACCACTCCCGTCGCCACGAAGGCAAACCCGAACACTCCGAATCCTTTGTCTCCTAAATACCGGGCCGCGATGATCTGAATCCCCAGGGCAATCACTTTGGATAGGCCCTCGGCGGAAAATAGCCAGATCGAATTCTTTACCAGGCGCTGAGCCGTTTTGGTTTTTTCCTGATCTTTGTCTGCAACCATTTATTTCATTCGATTTATAAAACCTGGTTTTGAGAGAGTGATTCTAACCGTATAAAGCCATTCCGCAAAGTAAAGTGATTCCTGATTTCAATCGGTGGATCGAATGGGTTTATTTGGTATACTCAGCCAAAAAAACAAGGAGACTATTTTGTCGTGGAATGAAGCCGAAGCGCGATGGGTTGAGGGCTATAAAGTACTGAGCGATTTGGGTCTATTGAGGTTCGAAAACCTGTCTACCGCCTCCCAGTATTGGTTTGTTTACGAAAATTTTTTAAAACATCGCCTGCTTCCAGGTTCTCATGTTTTGGATTGGGGGTCTGGCGATGGTCACTTCAGTTATTTTTTGCTCAGCCAGGGGTTTAAAACCGATTCTTTTAACGTAAACACCGGCGATGCGTACAACCCGGAAGGCTTTAAAATTGAAGATATCTTTGCTTCTCAATTTAAAGATGCGTTTCATTACCAGGTATCTTCCGGAGACCCCGTTCATTTACCTTATGAGAATGAAACCTTCCATGCCGTGGTATCCATTGGAGTACTCGAGCATGTAAGGCAGGAAGGAGGAAATGAAACAGGAAGCCTTAAAGAAATTCACCGGATCCTAAAAAAGGGCGGACAGTTTTTTTGTTTTCACTTTCCTAACAAATACAGTTGGGTGGAAGCCCTTGCCAGAAACATCCCTTCCAAGCACCACCATCCCTACCTTTTCACAAAAAAGGATATTTATAATTTAAATCAATCGGCAGGATTAAAAGTCGAAGAGATCAAAGGGTATGCGATTCTTCCTAGAAATGAACTTTCCCGCTTGCCTCAAAGCATAAAAAACAATCCTTATTTTGTGAAATCCTACAACGCAGCGGATCGCCTTCTATATTTTGTATTGCCTCCGGTTTTTCAAAATTATTATTTTCGGTCCAGGAAACCGCAGTGAGCCCTGGTGAAATTCCATTGCTCCTGGTTCTTCATTTTTTAGAATCAATCAATTCCATAAAATAACCGTTGTAGACTTCGGCAATACTTGCCCACGCATATTGCTTAGCGTGTTCAAAAGCGCTGGTTTTCAATGATTGCCCCAGGCCTTTGTCCGAAAGCAGAAAGCTTATTTTTTCCGCCAGGGCTTTGGGTTCGGTTTTAGTCACCCAGTATCCGTTCACCCCTTCATCAATCAACTCTTCGGAAATTCCTTTTTCGTGTTTATAAGCCACCACCGGAAGGCCGCAGGCATTCGCCTCCAGAACTGTGATGCTGCCTCCCCCCCCCTTGTGAATAGGATGAACAAATAACCGGGAAGCCTTCATCCAGGAATAAGCTTCCGCATCTGACGAAATCATGCCATGAAAAGTAACCCGGTTTGCAATTTCCAGCTGTTCGGCGAGTTTTTCCAACGCCAGCTTCTCAGGTCCTTCTCCAATAATTTGCAAGGTTACCTGCGTTCCTGCTTTTTGCAAAATAGAAACTACATGCAACAAGTGATCGACGCTTTTATGTTTGTTGAGCCGCCCCATAAAAACCAGATCAAAATCCTTTTCCTTCGCCCTGGCATTTTGAATTTTTTCAAAATCGATTCCATTGGGGATAAAGTTAACTTTGGTTTCCTTCACTCCCAATCGCTTCAGCTGGTTTTTGCCTTTCCGGGTAATGGCAATAATATTTGGCGCGATTTGGGTCAACAGTTTTTCAAACCCAGAGCCAATGATCCCCTTGGCTCCGTAGTACTCCAACCAATGGGCGGTCCCCCATACCTCCCACCAGTCCACCACCAGTTTTGCCCGCCCAAACAAACTGTATAACCGCGCTGGTACGAGATGAAAAAATGGCCACTGTCCGGCATGAATCACATCGAAATGCCGCAATTCAGTGTGTTTCATTATCATCAGGCCATAGTAGATCGTCTCCCAAATTCTGCGTTTGCCCCCTGGCCCATAAAGCTCCACCCCCCGGCCCACCGCCGTGTAGGTGATGCCTTTGTGCTGGATGGTTTTTGGTCCTTCCCAGAACTGAAGAGCAAACCACTCCACCTCCCACCCTTTTTGCAGCAAATTCCGGGCGATTTCAAATAACCGTCTCTGTCCCCCTCCCTGAACATAGGGAAAAGGACAATCGTAAAGTATGGCAATGCGTTTGGACATGTAGATTTCTCAAACGTCCTTATCGGTAGAGGCTCATCGCTTTCTGGGGTGGAGTCGAGCCGGGGTGCCGTGCCAGCTTATTGCAAACGATCCCGATTATTCCATAACGGGTTTGAGTTTTAAAGTTCTTATAAGAAGCGCAAAGGAGAAAATGCGATAAAAGGAGGTGTTACTTTTTGGAGTTTGACAACGAGGTGATTTTCCAGTCCCTATTGCAAAAGAGCATTCCATTTAAGAATACAAGGCAAATGTACTTTTGCAACCAGGGGTTCTTAACAAAAGACCCTGCTACTGAATTTCGTCCAGTTGAGCCAGTATTTTTCCTCTAACCTCCGAAGGAGGATTGTATTTCAATGCGGTTTCCAGAACTTCAATCGCACGGCTGGCCTCTCCTTTTTTATAATAGGAAACGCCCAGCATCAACCTTGAATCATGAGCCTTGTTACCACTCGGAAACTGACTGAGTACCGTGTCGAACTGCTTGATTGCGTTGTCATACATTTCCAGTTTGACGTAATTGCTTCCAATCCAGAAAAGAATATTATCTTTTAAATTCACCGGCGGGTTGCTCAAGGCAAAGTTTTGAAACAACAGAATAGACTCATCATAGTTTCCCTTCCGGTAAGCATCAAGAGCCTGGTTGTATTCCGGAGGCGTTCCGGAACTCCGGGAACCTCCCCCGACACCGGACCGGCTTGAGGGCATCGCTGCGCCCGCTCTGGCCATTTTTAACCTGGAAATTTCCTGGTTTAATTGGCTGACCTTTAGCTTAAGCTCTTCCACCTCAGGTTGCAAAAATTCAGACTGGCTGGCAACCGAAGACAAACTGCCTTCCAGCCGTTCTTGAGTCGCGCTCACTCTCGGCTCCAGGGTGCTCAAAATTTCTTCCAATTCCCGAACCTTGCTGATCAACGCTCCCTGCTGATTTTGGAGGCTTTCCACATCCCCTTTCAACTCCATCGAATCCGTGCCTTGATCAAGGCTGGAAAAATCTCCGCCTCCACTGTCCGTCAAGGCCCCATCCTCTGCAAAAAAATCGTCATCTCCGCCGCCTCCTGAGGCAGACGCAGGTTGTTCGTCTTCAAAGGGAAAGTCTTCTTCGAAAGCCAGGTCCTCTTCTTCACTATCACCGATCCAGGGAATATAGCTGCATCCACTCAGGACCAATGGGAAGGCCACCAAGAAAACCAAAAAAAGACGAAACAAAAATTTCTTTGGGGACATACATTTCTCCATATTATTGGCAAAGGATTGAATAACCCTTAATAATCAACGGATTATATTATACGGTTATCTATACTGCAAATACAAATAAAAGTCGTTGGATAGCAATAAAATTTTTTAAACATGTAAACCGTTTTTACCTCACTTGAAAGTCGAGGTGGTTTTTCGATTCAAAGTCACAAGACGACCAAGGGTGTTAGCTGCAGCATCAAGTTCCTCGCGCGTGTTGCTCCAGCCCAGGCTGAATCTCAGCGAAGACTTGATCCGTTCTTCGGGAACCTGCATATGGGTGAGAACATGAGAAGGAAGAGAAGACCCGGAACTACAAGCCGAACCCGTGGAAACCGATATCCCCTCGACATCCAGACCGATCATCAAAGATTCCCCATCCCCTCCGTCAATCGAAAGGTTAAATGTATTAGGAAGAGAAAATTCCTGGTCCCCCAAAAACTCCACCCCTGTGATCGATTCATTGATTCGTTGAAAAAAATAATTTTTTAGCCCTTCCATGACCTCGACTCCACCTGCGTCCAACCGGGCTTCTGCCAATTCACAGGCTTTGCCAAAACCGACAACTCCAGCCACGTTTTCCGTCCCTCCCCGTCTTTTCTTTTCCTGGTTGCCCCCGCAAACAAGAGAAAATAAAGGCGGCCCTCCTTTTTTAGCATACAACGCGCCGACGCCCTTGGGTCCATTTAATTTGTGTGAAGAGATGGATAGAAGATCTACAGGAATCTTTTTCACATCGACGGGAATTTTTCCAACACTCTGAATGGCATCCGTATGAAAACAGATGGCGTTTTCCCGCGCAATTTCCCCGATCTTTTCGATCTGTTGCAACGTTCCAACCTCGCTGTTTGCGTGTTGCAGTGAAATAAGAACGGTGGAACTTTTTATGGACCGCTTCAACTGCTCAAGATCAATACGGCCCTTTGGGTCCACCGCCAGACGGTCCACTTGAAACCCGAGTTTTTCGAGTTGCTTTAAGGGGTTCAATACGGAAGGGTGTTCAATTTCACAGGTGATGATGTGGCGGCCTGTTTCCTGCCGGCTGAATGCAACGCCCAAAAGAGCCTGATTATTCGCTTCAGTGCCTCCGCTGGTGAAAATAATTTCCCCAGGGCTGGCGCCGATGAGAGCCGCCACCTGTTCACGCGCTTCGTCCAGAAAAACCCTGGCCTTTCTTCCCTCCGCATGAATACTGGAAGGATTTCCGAAAGATTCTTCCAGGACAGGAAGCATGGCCTTCAAAGCCTCGGGGTGCAAAGGCGTGGTGGCGTTATGGTCCAGATATATTTTTTGCAAAATGAAACCTCCTTCTGCGGAGGGCGGCCAGGCTATGCGACCTGGAGTGAATTTACGGCGAAGAAAATCAATCGTCCTGACTTTTCAGGGGAACAGGGTCGGCCAGTTTTTCTTTTTGCTCCTGGAGGGCTTCTTTTAAGGCGCGGATTTCCTTTTCCATTTTTGGCATTTTATCCAGCATGCACTCAATCGCCTGGGCAACCGGATCCGGAAACGTTTCCGGCCCGCCTTCACTCTCCAGATCGGAAGAGATGCCCGAAAACACCACCCGGCCGGGCACGCCAATGACAGTTGAATATGCGGGCACGTCCTGAAGCACAACGGAACCCGATCCGATTTTAGTATTTTCTCCGATCGTCACAGGCCCCAGAACATGAGCCCCGGCGCCGACCACCACATTGTTCCCTATGGTCGGATGCCGCTTTCCTTTCTTCATACTCAGGCCGCCAAGGGTGACTCCGTGATAAATAAAAACATTGTCGCCGATTTCGGACGTCTCCCCGATCACCACTCCCATGCCATGATCGATAAAGAACCGGCGGCCGATTTTTGCAGCAGGGTGGATTTCAATCCCCGTCAACCAACGGAAAAAATAGGAAAGAAATCTTCCCGTAAATTTTAAATCATGATTCCACAGCCAATGAGAAATCCGGTAGCTGATGAGGGCATGAACTCCGGGATAACAGAAAAGAACCTCCCCAAAATTCCTCGAGGCGGGGTCTTTTTCCAATGCCACCTGGACATCTTCTTTAATCTGTTTGAGCATATTTCCCCAAATTTCTTAAGTCCCAGAAGTAACCTATTGTAAAATCTATTATATAAACACAACACGAAGTTTCCAACCGCAAACACCAAACCGATCAAAAAAAGAAAGCGGTCCTGAAAAGGACCGCTTCTCAAAAGAGTCTTAACCTCGCAAAAATTGCAACTACTTATTTTAATGTCGGTTACATATTTCTAAAGAGCTTACTGCAGGTCTATGAGAGCAAAAAGCTGCTTAATTGATAACCCTGTGTCCTCGACCCCGCATACACTCTTTATACGCTTCCTTATAGTCCCCCTCTGCGCCGAATCCCTGTTTTGCTCCACCACCGATACCACCCGCGGCGGCTCCAATGGCGGCTCCCTTACCCGGCGACCCGACAGCCGCTCCAAGAGCCGCTCCGGCAGCAGCGCCAATCGCGCCTCCAATCAAAGCGCCCTTACCGGCTTCCTTGGCCGTGCTTCCTGCCGCATTTTTGGCCAGCTGTCTGCATTCCACTATGTTGCGCTCAATACTGGCCGCGTTAGGGTCCCCATAAGGGTCCACGGTAGGACGCCAGTCGCCTTGGCTGGCGCACCCGGTCAAAGCCATTGCACTCACTAAAAAAACTGCCGTTATTGTTTTATACATTTTTCACTCCTTCTTGTTCAATTTAACAACTGAGGTTAAAAAAAACCGGAAAAAAATTTACGTCATTAAATTACGTTGTGGCCACGGTTTCGCATGCAATTTATAAATGCTTGCTTATATTGGTGGTCCGCGCCAAAACCCTGCTCGACCATCCCACCGATGCCACCTGCCGCCGCTCCAATCGCCGCCCCTGCTCCAGGGACCCCGGACACAGCCCCAATTGCCGCCCCTGCCGCCGCGCCAGTGGCTCCACCGATCAAAGCGCCCTTCCCGATTTCATTAACCGGATTTCCCGACGCATGTTTTGCCAATGTCCTGCATTCAATTTGATCCCTTTGGATATTGGCAACATTCGGATCTCCATAAGGGTCTACCGCCGGTGTCCAGCTAGATTGATAAGCGCACCCCGAAACAACCCATGCCATTGCAAAAAAAATAGATATTGATATTCTGCCCATCATCCCGCCCTCGTCTCACAGGTTAACTTCTAGAAAAATAGAACTCAAGCCTATGAAGTAAATTTATACATTCCAGCTCATTTTTGCAATTAACTTTAAGGATAATTTTATGGGCAAATGTGCTCTGTGTCACACAACCACCTGGTTTTTTCTGACTCCTCCCCTGGTAAACCCCAAACTTTTAGGAGTTAAGACAAAGAGTCCTCCCGGTCAGCTCTCGCACCTCAGAAACCCCGAGGCCTTATCTTCATCAAAAAAAGCGGTCAGAATGCCTTGCGCCAACGCCCGATACCCTGCCTCATTGGGATGCAGCCAATCCTTCGGCCCGTGAATGGGTTCCTTGGCAGCCGCTTTTCTGAAAAATTTTCTCGTATCTGCAAATTTGTAGTCATACTTCCTGGCAATGCGCTCAATTTTGAGACAAAGCTCCTGGCTCCTTTCATGAATCAAGGAAGACTTAAAAGCAACCGTGCCTTTGCTCGTTACGGTAGTTACTGTTGGAGAAACCCATTGGTAAGAGGACAGAGGAGAGGGGATATACACAACCGCAATGGTGGATTCCTTAAAAAAATCCGCTAAAAACAACAACGACTGCTCAAATACATAGATGGCCTGTTTGGTTTGCTCAGCGGTCAATGTCATGGCCGGGTGCTGACTGTTAAGAGGAATCGGGAATTCCTGACCAGCGATCAAGGCAGTGTCATGGTGCAACGGCTCTGAGTCCGGAGCGGCACCCCCGCTCAACTCAACCGTCTTTTTGCTCACTGCTTTTTTAAGTTTTTTATACCCTCTTTTGATTTCATTGACGACATTGTCGCCAACACTTTCTAAAAGAAACCGGGTGAACAGAAAATTTTTCAATGGACCTTCTGTTTTATACAAAGGGTCCGCCTCCAAAACCGATTTCTGGATAAAATTTTTGAAATATTCCCTGTCGTAAAGCAAATCCGGGTCGATGGCATTTTTGTACTTGCCCTGCAGGTCAATGACGTTGTCATTCAGATCATTGCCTTCAAAGAAATACACGAGAATCATCTCCGGATCTTTCAAGTCGAAGGCGCGCAACGAATTGATATGCATGAAGTGGGTGATGGGTTGAGACACCAAACCGCGCAAGCTGCCAGAGCCCAAAGCTCCATAAGAAATGATATCCCGTCCAGTATGATTGTAGAGAACGTGAGCGGAGTGATAATCCCCCTGAGTGAACTTATGTTTTCGAACCGCCTGCTTAAACCAGTCCCCCGTTCCCAGCGCGTGAGAGTCCCCCACAATCGCTATATAATCCTTTGGAATCACGGATTTTTTGGTGGACTGCCCCAAAACCTGATAATCGCGACCCAAGCCAACATAAATAGACAAAGGAACTCGATGCAACACGCGTGGAAAAACCAATTCCATGACCAGCAATATTATAATTGTACTGACAAGGAATACGGAGATATTAACCAGGAAGGAGGAGAGTTTTTTATTCAAGCTTTTCACCCGGGGTTTTTAGCTAACCCGTTTTGTAAAAAGTTTCTGGCGATTTTGAGCTTCGCTCTCAACTGAATGCGAATGAGGTGATTTGCGCTTGTAGACCATCTCGATGACGTAGAGAAAAAAAATGTAGTGAACAAAAACTTCCCCGAATTCAGAAATATTGCCATGAAACGAAAGATTACTGGGCACTCCGGTCTTGTCCAGGAAAAACGCCACTTGCGCAATAAGTACCATGGCGGCAACCGTTCCCATGGAATGGGGTTCTGGCGTTAGATAACGAAACCATGGGTTCGCTAACAACCGGGGCACAAAAGTTTCCGGAAACCGACGGACCAAGCCGGACCGCAACGATTGAAGACCGATCAACGGTAAAAAACAGAAGAAAAAACCCAGAATGAAATAAACGACTGGAGACAGGAGCGCGTCAAAATCCAGACCATAGGGATTCAAGATATAATTGTGGAGATTGCGGACTTTGCCCTGATACGCTTCTCCAGTGATCAACTCCAGGTAATGAATTCCATAATCCAATTCTTCAAGAAAAAGAAAGAAGCTTCCGAACGCCACACCGGCAAAAACCACTTTTTCGCGCTTCGACCTCTTTCCGTAGATCCCCCGGACGGCCACCCAGACAACCGCCAGAATTATGAGATGTTCAAGATTTTCAAGGGCGCCAAATTCACGATTCCCAGCGGGCGCAACAAAGTTTTGCATCCATGGAATCCCCGAAAAATACATGCCCATCAGAACCCCCGTCACGGCCATGGGCACCATCCAATAATAAATATGTCGTTTGTCGATTGCCATCGCTTAAAATATCTGTTTTTACAAATTACTGTCGGAGGAGAACCCTATTCCTGACTCTAAAAGGAGGATTCCTCTGGATTTTGGGAGTGATACTGCTGGAGGATTTCATCTTGAGTTTCACGGTCGGTTGACCGGTAAATGCGAATGGGGTCCAATTGATCGACTTGCTGGACGCGCAGGAGTTTTAACCGCATCAGTTCCAAAAGCGCCAAAAAAGTAACAATCACTTCCTGGCGGGTATTCAGCACAGTGAACAGAGAATCAAAAGTGACGGTTTCCGCGGCGTTCAATATTTCCAGAATATGCGAAAGCCGGTCGGCCACCGAGAACGTGGTGATTTTAATCTCATAGTCTTTTTTGAATTCCTTGCTCTTTAAGATGTTTTGAAACGCATTCAAAAGGTCAAAAGCAGTGGCTTCCACCAGAGTTTCCTCCCCGGCGCCTTGATTCAGGGAAACATTCCCGCCACGCACAAACACCTGCTGCCGGTCGTGTTCACGAACCCGCAACTCAAACGCCGCATCCTTATACCGCTGATATTCCAGCAGGCGGCGCATCAAATCCGCTCTCGGATCCTGGCCTTCCTCACCCTCTTCCCCGTCCTGTTCCTGAACCGGCAACAGAAATTTGGATTTGACCCGCGTCAACTCTGCCGCCATGACCAGGTATTCCCCGGCAATTTCAAGATTCAAGTCCTGCATCAGATCAAGCGTATCCATATACTGCCGCGTGATCTCCTTTATGGGGATGTCGTGGATATCCATTTTCTGCTCTTTGATCAGGTGCAGGAGGAGATCCAACGGGCCTTCAAAAATATCAATTTTGCATTGATAAGCCATCACGAGTCCAAAATGAAGGGGAAGCGTTTATTTCCAGGTTTGGGAATTGTAATCATTTTCATAGGGAAATCAATCTCTGAAATCTCCCCGCCCCGGACCAGCCATAAAACCGCAATCAGCTGACAAGGCACTGCTTTTCTAATCGGAGGGGATTAGCGCGAATAGCTCATTAATTAAAAACTATCGCTCTTCATTTTTCAACCAATTCTTCAACTTTATTCTTTGTCATCTCCATTTTCTCATCGATCTTTTTCACGGTATTTTCCACACCCTCATTGAGTTTTCTTCCGGACTCTTTGACTTTCTCTACGGTTTCCTCCAGTTTATCGTTAGCCTTCTCCAGCGTCTCATCGATTTTTTCTCCGGCCTTTTCGGCGGGACCCGGTTGCAGAGCGTCATCGATTTTTTCTCCAGCTTTTTGAGCAGGGCCTTTTTCCTTACACCCGCCGGCCCCGAAAAGCAAAAACGACAATGCCAGCAGGACCAGAACCATTGCAGAATATTTCATAAGCCTCTCCAATTAGAGATTCTTGACAGTTCATCTATTGATGAAATTATAACCTCTTATTAAAATCCCCGCCAGAACGTTTACCTTTTATCAACTTTTCAAAATAGAACCATTCATTCTAAAAATATTTCATCTTCTGGCTTTAGGAAATTTGCTTTTCCGAGTTGCAGAGGCAGTCCGGTTTTGAGAAATTCATTGACCTCCTGAACCATAGCCGACTCAATCCGCTTGCTCGAGTTGACCCAGTCCGCCAAAAGTTTCGCTAAAAATGGAGGCATCCCGATCAAATCGTTCATTCCCGGCTTGGCGCGGACGGCCTTTCCCTCCTTAAACCATACCTTCGGAGCCAGGGTGAATCGGGTCGAGAAGGGATTACCGTTGGTGATGATCCGGCAATGCACCGGCTGTCTGGGAACTTCCAGCACCTTCTCATTGGAAAGTGCCGTAAAAATCTTTTCTCTGGCAACGGAAACCTTGACCCGGCAATCTGCATTGCGCATCACACCGGCCGTGGTCCCTTGCAAATCCTTTTGGATCTTTTTATCCAGATCGAACTTTAAGATGCAGTCGATATTTTTATGTTTTGGGTTCTTAAGCTTTGCAATACAAGGTTGGGCGGAATCCTTGTCCAGGGCCTCCAACGGGAAGGCAAGAAAAACGGCCCCTAAAAATAATATTGATCCAATCCATCGAGGTTCATTGGTCACGCGGTAAAGAAAGCTTTTGAAAGAAGGCATTGAGTTTTAAGTCTCCAGGAAAGGTTTTGCCAAACAGGTTGGAATAAGGTGCGGATTTTACTGAGAACCACTTCAATAAGTAAGCTTACGACATTTTTCAGATTTGTCTGTATTTATTTGAGAGGGGTCATCTTGGAAGCTTGCACGCTCCCGGAGTGCTCATAAGGGTTTTTTACAAATCCCCCCAGCGGCTTTGCAAAAGCGACAAAACCACCACCGGAGCGGTTTCCGCTTTCAGCACTCGCGGCCCCAATGTGATGGATTGAAATCCGTATTGCCGGGCGGTTTGAATTTCAGAATCGGTCAGTCCCCCTTCAGGCCCGGTCAGAAACGCAATCGAACGTGGGGAAGGTGACGGCAAAAGGTCTGCCAGACGATGCGTTTCCTCTTCCTCCCAGAAAATCAATTTGACGTCGGCGTTCCGGTTTTCCTGACAGAAGCTTTCGACCGATAAAATATCCAGAGAAACCTTCGGCAGGTGACTGCGGCCCGATTGTTTGGCCGCTTCCTCAGCGATGCGCTGCCAGCGGACCGTTTTTTTTTGCGGCTCCGTCCGATCCATCTTGACAATGCACCGGTCCGTCTGCAAAGGAGCGATCGAATGCGCCCCGAGTTCGACGGCTTTACGAAGAACCACGTCAAACTTATTGCCTTTAAGAAGGGCCATCCCCATTTGAATGGCCACAGGAGACTCCGTTTGAAATGGTTCCTTCGACTCCACCCGGCCACGCACCTCACGAGTCTCGACCCCGTTCAATTGAACAAAATAGCGGGTTCCGAGACCATCCAGAACCTGAATCCGGTCACCTGATTTTAACCGTAAAACAGTCCGAATATGACTCACATCGTTGCCGCGCAATATCACTTCATCGCCGGAAATATTTTCTGGCCGGACAAAAAACCGGTGCATTACTAATTCCTGGACCTTTTAGGCGTTCTCAAAAACTTCCGGGGTCTCAAAAGCATTCCATTGGGACAAGGTTCGCAAACGGAAAACACAACGTATACTAGTTTTTGGAGATTTCCGGAGCAATACATACCTCCAGCAGGTCTGTCAGCGCCCGAACCTGGAAGTCAGGGCGAATGCTGTCAGGAAAAACTCCCCCATTGCGGTTGATCCAGGCTGTCTGCATACCGGAATTTCGGGCTCCCGCGATATCGTTGGCCGGGCTGTCTCCCACAAAAAGGATTTCCTGAGGCTCCAACTGCAGATAACTGACAGCCAGACCAAAAATGGAAGGATGCGGCTTTCGGTAGGGAACATCGGAAGAATAGATCGAAAATTCGAAAAAAGAGTCCACCCCCATTTGCTTTCGTTCACGGTCCTTCATAAAAGGCGGGTTGGTCGTGTTGGAGATGATTCCCATTCGCATGCCGGCGGACTGTAAGCCCTGCAACGTCGAAAGCACATCGGGAAAAAGTTTTCGAACGGAATAAACCTCCTCGTAATAATGGACTAATATCTCTTCCACAGTCGCTTTTCCAGCGATGGCGATGCGATATTTCAAAAGAAGGAACGTAAGCACCGACTCAAAACAAGCTTCGCGATGCGTCTGACGCGATTCTGCAATCATTTTATAAAAAAGTTCCCGATAAGTTTGGTAGCAATCGTTAAAATCGGGCATTTCGACTCCCTTTTCCTGCAAAAACCCAAAAATTTTGCGAAACGGACGTCTGTCGTCCTCGTCCACCAGGTCTGCCAGAGTCCAGGCCCAGTCAAAAATCACCGCTTTAATGGAAGAATTCATAATAGTTTCGTGTGGTTTGTGTATTTTTTTTTCGTTACAAATCCCAAAGTGGGACGCGGTAAAAATCAAATAAGTCCATATTTTTCAAATAATTATTCTTATATCGTGAACTTGAAGCGGCCAAATCGGGGATTCCCCATAGCGATGTTGCATTTATTTTGTGAAAGTCTCCCCAAGACCTCCCCCCTCATCTATAATAGATCATACTATCAAAACGTACATTTGGACAAATCCTTGCCGGCAACCAATTCGAAAATTCCAGAATTCTGGAAAATTTTAGTCACTATGAACTTTGGAACAACAATTTGAGAATTGGATAAAAAATAACATGGAATCACAGACATCAAATATCCGGCAACTTCCCCTCGATACAAAGAGCAATCACGACATGATCCAGGAAGCTCTGGACCTGGGTTGTCATCGGGCCAAAGTTATCTGGACGAGAACCATCGCCATCGGCACCTGGGGGAGACTCCAATGCCAGTTTGGTTGCTCGCACTATGGCAAATTGCACACCTGCCCGCCTCATTCCCCCAATTCCGACGAAATGGGTGAAATTCTGGTCGATTACCAGAGGGCTTTACTGCTCCATGCAACCCCCAGGGTGGACATGCGGGAAGTGGCGGTGAATTTAGAAGAAAGCTTTAAGACAAAAGGGTTTTACAAAGCCTTCGGCCTGTGTTCACGCGCCTGCAACCTTTGCGAAATCTGCACCATCGACAGTTTCTGCAAGTACCCTGAGAAAGCCCGCCCCACCCTGCAAGGCTGCGGCATCGATGTACAGCGCACCGTTTTTAATAATGGATGGGGAGATGTATCCCCCAACCAGCCGTGCGCGGATATGCAAAACATCGGCATGATTCTTCTGGATTGAACCAATCAACCACCTTTGAATCCGGGAAACCTTTCGGGGTTTCTCGTCGTTCAAAATTTCCCAAAAACCTTTTTCCGTGTAAAAATCATATATGAGTTACCGTTATGCCATCATAGGAACAGGACGCCAGGGATTGTCCGCCGCTTACGACATGGGCCGGTTCGGCGACGCTGAAGAAATCCTTCTTTACGACATTGATGATTCTGTAGCAAAAGCCGGCGCGGAAAAAATCAATGGGCTTCTCAATTCCAACATCGCCCGCGGAATCGGTTTAGACGCCGCCAACCCTTCAGAACTTCGCAAGGCGCTTAAAGGGGTGCACTCCACCCTGAGCGCTGTACCTTACCCTTTGAACCCGCTCATCACCCGCATCGCGGTGGAATGCGGTTCAAACCTCTGCGATCTGGGCGGTCACACGGAAACCGTACGAGAACAACTGAATCTCGACCCCGAAGCCAGAAAAGCCGGCGTCACCATCACGCCGGACTGCGGCATGGGGCCCGGACTCAACATTTCAATGGGTGTTCTGGCCATGTCATTCGTAGAAAATCCGGAAGATGTTCTGATCTGGGATGGCGGCCTGCCACAGAACCCCGAGCCTCCCTGGAACTACCTTTTAACCTTTAATATCAATGGCTTCACTAACGAATACTATGGAGACGCGCATTTCCTCAGGGACGGGAAAGTCGTGCCCGTCGCCTGTCTTTCCGAACTGGAAACGCTGGAATTTCCGTCTCCCTTAGGAAAGCTGGAAGCCGCCGTGACCTCCGGCGGATTGTCCACCGCGCCCTGGACCTTTTCCGGAAAACTAAAGCGTCTGGAAAACAAAACCCTGCGCTACCCAGGGCATTGGGCGCAATTCAAAGCGTTCCAGCAACTGGGGTTGTTCGAAGAAAACCCCATACCCGTCAACGGCGCCACCATTTCTCCCCGCGAGGTATTTCATTCGCTTCTCGAACCCAAAATCACGGCGGAAAAGATCCGCGATATTTGCGTCATCCGCACCCGATGCAACGGAACAACCGATGGCAAGCCCGCCTCCTGCACCCTGGAATTGATTGAAACCTACGACGAGGGCACTCAGTTCACCGCCATGGAAAAACTGACCGGATGGCACGCTTCCATAGTCGCCATCCTTTCCGCCAGAGGAGACATTCCAAAGGGAGGCATTCCTGTTGAAACCGCCCTGACCGCCGAAGCCTTGAGACGGGAAGGGGCTCTCAGAGGATGGGAATTTAAAAATAAAACCGTTCTTGCGGTTTGATTTTCTTTTCTTTTTATTAACGGTTAAAATACAACTGATTAATAAAAAAACTGCCGGAAGTTTCATCCGCGCTTTCCCCAGGCCAAAAACCGCAATGAATCTTTATCGTCCCTATACCCTGATCCCCTCCTCGCGCTTGAACGGCGATTATGAAGAAAAGGATATCCGGATTGACTGGATTTGTTATTTACGGGACTTTCCACTGATGCCTTTTCTTCAATTAATCGAAGATTATGCCAAACTGAAAGCGGCAGGGGAAAACATGTCCTGGATCATTGAACGGGCCAACAATTTTTTATCGGAACCTGAGGTTGAGGAATTGGGCAGATATCTGGAACAAAAATATGGTTTTTCAGTGGATGTCGAAAAATTCGTACCTCCCTTGAACATCAAAAAACTTCCCTTGTTCAAAGAGAACCACTTGGACAGCGCCATTATTCTGCGTGATGTCGACGAACCGTTCTGCCTGAGTGTCAGCATCCTCGGCATGGTGTCTCCGATCAAAGACCTGGACAGCGTCCGCACCGTCAATGAATTTCTTGAAGAAATCGATAAGCAGAACGGCACATGAATTTTCTCCTGACTTAAAACGCGAACGAAAAAAATTTTAAAAAATTAAACGGCGGGTTTGGGGAAAAGTTCCAATGTTTTGCCTGTCATCCAGTAGGCAAACAGGCCCGTCCACTCATGCAAGCCTCTTGAAAATTCTAAAAAATTATGTAGACTGGCGACTTTCCAATCCAGTTTTAACTGACCCGACGTCTGATAATCTACAGGGTAGGCGATGACATTCCACCCGAGTTTTCTAAAAATTCCTACCGCCCTGGGAATATGGAAAGCCGACGTGATAAGAATCCAATTACCTTCTGGTTTTTGTTCAATCAAGTTTAAAATATTGGCCGCATTCTCAGCGGTATTGCGCGCCTTCTCGTCAAACAACACATGGTCTGGATTCAATCCCAATTGCAAAAAAAGCTGGCGAGCGGTCTCGTTGGATTTATAATTTTGTTTATACAGTGATCCCGCGCCCCCCGCATAAACCAGCCTGGCTTGCGGATAACGCCGGGCAAGAGCGATGAAAGTGGTCAAACGTTCACCCGCTTGATTAAGCGAAGGCTGTCCGCGGGTCGAGGTGATCACGGATCGCTCGGAACCTCCCAGAACAATAATGCCGTCTATCGTTTCCGGCAGTTCAGCAGGCACGGGAAACCGTTCCTCCAGAGGCTTTAGAAGAAAATTGTTCAACGGAAAAACAACCGGAATTAAAAGTAGAATCGTTCCCAAGGAAATCAACCAGCGGCCCGCTTCACTCCGTCGAGTCCAGATGAGAATTGCTCCCAGAACCAAAAGAAATAGAACCACTTTCTCAGGCGCCAGCAAATCCCACAATAGCTTTGACAGAATCCAAAAAGTCGTTTCCATGAGCTGTTTTTCCCCAAAACCTGCGCGCCGCTTTACAAATCGGGTGGCGTACCATCAGCCTTACAATTAAACAATGCTCCCCGTAAAATACTATCGTTTGCGAATGATCCTTGGCGGCTTGTATGTCGCGTTCGTTATTATCATGTCATTGATCCCCGGCGCCTACTCACCTGAGGTCGACCCAACCAAACACGACGTTCTTTCACATTTTACAGCGTATTTCATCATGATGCTTTGGTACGCCAGAATTTATCCGGCCAAAAACCATCCTTTTTTGGCCGTCATTTTTATTCTCTTAAGTTTCCTTCTGGAATGCGCCCAAGGGTTAACGGGAACCCGGGAATTTCAAACCGTCGATTTGCTGTTCAATGCAATGGGCGTACTTTCAGCCTGGCTGTTGGTAAGAGTCCGCTTCACTCCGGCCATTTCCAAATAAAACCCCAGCCGACCCGGTTCAAGGTACCGGAAAACGCTGAAGCCCTTTCCGTTTGACGAGGGAACGCAATTCCTGCAGATCGCTTCCATTGTATCCCAGAAAATAAAGAATCAATTCCAGGTTGGACCGGTTGATGCTTGCACGCGCATGCTGCTGCACGATCGGCTTGGCGTTGAAAGCGATTCCCAGTCCCGCACACGCCAGCATGTGAATGTCGTTGGCCCCATCGCCGACAGCCACCACCTGTTTGAGAGTGAACCCTTCCTTTTCCGCCAGGGCAATCAAAATGCGCTCCTTGGCCAGAGCATCGATGACATCCCCTTCCAGCTCACCGGTGACCGCGCCATTCTCGATCTTCAACTGGTTGGCGAATCCATAATCGAGACCGTACTTCTGCCGCAGCTTTTCGATAAAAAACTGAAACCCGCCGCTGACGATGGCGATTTTATACCCCAGGTATTTCAAAATCGTCACCAGGTCCGTCGCCCCCGGCGTCAAGGGAATGCGCTCGAATAGTTCCTCAAGTTGCTCGCGCCCAAGCCCTTCAAGGAGCCGCACCCGTTTCTCCAATGCTTCCTTAAAATCCATCTCCCCGTTCATGGCCGATCGTGTGATTTCAGCCATCTCGGTTCCCACTCCGGCAAGTTTTCCCATTTCATCGATGACTTCGCACTGCAAAAAGGTCATGTCCGCATCGAAAACGATCAACCGTTTGTTGCGCCGGAACAAAGTATCGTCCTGCACGGCAAGATCGACCTGAAACTTTTCCTTGAACCGCACCAGGGCATTGAGGACATCCAGGCTGGAATGCGTCTGCCGGGTACCGATCACAAACTCGATCACGTGCTGATCGCCATAATCGAGCTGTTCAATACGCAGGATGTTGATGTCCCTGGAAGCCAGCGTCTGAGTGAGTTCCCACAGGACTTCCGAGCCAATAGAGGCCCCCAAAAGGGTCACCACCGACCGGTGCTTGTAAGGCGCGTCCGGGCGCATGGCCTTTTTCCAGGGGTGAATGCTGATTTTAAGACCGGACCGCTCCTCGAACTCCGCCAGCGCTTTTCTTAAAGGCTCGATGGCGCCGGAATCGTTGCCATCCAGCAACAGGGAAAGGTTCAGCAATCCGTTAAAGACAAACTGTTTGATATCCAGAACATTCCACTTGCATCGAACGATCGATTGCAGGGCCTCCGCAAGAATTCCGGGGCGGTCCTCCATCGATATGTGGACATGCAGTTGACAGGATTTATCAGAAGATTCCATGCGTTATCCCTGCGGACGGTACCGCCATCCTTCTCTTTTTTTGCACGTCCATCCATCGTTAACCTGAAAGGTCGAAAGGCTTTCCAGGGTTTGCGAGTTGAACAACGCAATAACGCCTTCCCCATGAATCGGATTGTCTTTCAAATGCAGGCGCTTCAATTTACCGAGGACTTTTGATTGCGCCAGGGATTTTAACCCCTCATCCCCCACCCCGTTTTTATTGAGGTTCAAGTACTGAACGTTGGTCAGGTATTGGCACTCGGCCAGGTCTTTCACACCTTCATCTCCGAGATTATTGTCGTCCAGGTCCAGCCAGTTGACCTCTTCCATTTGAGGACAATTCCACAACAACCGCGCCTCTTCCGGACTGAGGGAAACGCCGCTGAGCATCAACTGATTGCCCCGCTTGCGTCCCTCAAAAATCGATTCGGCACTTTCATATTTAACGGTTTTACTCATTGCATGCTTCCTTCATCAATTTCACAATCACTTTTTCGACTCATCCGTATTAAAACCCGTCTTTTTCTTCCCCTTATCCGAGCCAACGTATTTTTTACCGCGCAACTCCTCCGGCAGATATTCCTGCTCAACATAATTCCCCGGATAATCGTGCGGGTATTTATAATCCACACCGTACCCATATTTTTTAGCGTCCCGGTAATGCGAATCTTTTAGATGATCAGGCACCGGATACGATTCTCCCTTGTCCTGAATATCCCCTAAAGCCCGGTCGATTGCAACGATGGCGGTATTATCTTTGGGAGCCTGGGCGACATAAATAACGGCCTGGGCCAGGGCGATCCGCGCTTCCGGCATGCCCAGCCGGTCGACAGCCTCCGCCGCGGCATTGGCAATCATCAAGGCTCGGGGGTCGGCGAGACCCACGTCTTCAGAGGCGGTGACCATCAACCGCCGGACGATGAATTTCGGATCCTCCCCGCCGGCGATCATTTTGGCCAGCCAGTAAATCGCCGCATCCGGGTCGGAACCTCTCAAACTTTTTTGGAAGGCCGAAGCGTGATCGTAGTGCTCGGTGCCGCCCTTTTCATATAAAGTCGCGGCTTTCTGGATGATCCCTTCGATCACCTCAAGGCTGATTGGAGCAGTCTGCACTTCACCGTGAGCGTAATCGAACGCCGCTTCCAAAACGTTCAACGCACGTCTCGCGTCGCCATTGGCGTGGCTGATGATGAAATCCATCGCACCGTCTTCCAGAGTTGTCGATTCCCCGCCCAATCCCCGGTCGTCATCGTTGAGCGCGTTTTCCAGAATCGTGCGAATGTCTTTTTCCCGCAAATACTCGAGACGAAAAATCTGGCACCGGGATCGCAGAGACGGAATCACCTCCAGCGACGGATTCTCCGTGGTCGAGCCGATGAGCCGAACGGTGCCGTCTTCCACATGAGGAAGGACGGCATCCTGCTGGGCTTTGTTGAAACGGTGGATTTCATCGATGAACAAAATGGTATGACGGCGCGACGCTCTCCACAATTTTTGCGCCGCTGTGATGATTTTCCGGATGTCGGCCACACCGGCGTTGACGGCGCTGATTTCATAAAATTCGCTTTGCGTGATGCGGGCGGCAAGACGGGCGATGGTCGTCTTGCCCGAACCGGGGGGTCCCCAGAGAATGAACGACAGGCTGGCATTTTTTTCGATCAATTGCCGGAGCGGACGGCCCTCGCCCACCAGATGTTCCTGGCCTAAAAACCCTTCCCAGGAGTCAGGGCGCATGCGGTTGGCAAGCGGCGACCCGGAAGTGCCCTCGGAATCTTCATATTCGGGAAATAATTCCATCGTGCGTGACCCATCCTCAACCGAACATCATGCCTCTGTCCGGTCAATTCCTTGGATTTAAATATCCATTTTTTGAAGGGAGTTGATTCCGCGTTGAATGGGCAGGTAGGCGGCGGTCAGGGAGATAATGATAATGAGCGCGTAACAAATGGGCACATCGATTCCGCCCAGAGATTTGAGTAAAAACTTTTCATTGAAATGAACATACATCGGACGCCCCACCAGCATCAGGACCAACCCGATATAGCCTAGGCTGATCGTCATGAAAAGAATGCCCCCGGTACCCGCCGGGATTTCAGAAGCGTTTTCATGATTGAAAGAAGGATACATCGCTCCCAGGCCGATTCCCAGTCCCACCAGCCCCACGGTGACCAAAAAGATCCCGATGATGGAAATATTCATAACATAGGCATCGACTTGAAGCAAATAGTTCGAAACGATCACCAGAAATTCGGCGATAAAGAGCAGGGGCGGGAAAAACATCCAGAACTTGCTCCACAGAAATTTCTTCATTTCCACCGGCGCCGTGTAAACCGCCCAGATGCTCTTGCCTTCCAGGCTGGTGGCCGAATACGCAAACCGGGAGATCAGGGCCGACAGCACAAACCCGATCAGACCGATGTTTAACACCGACACCACGTTCTTCAACACCACATTGCCCAGCGGCAGGTTCATGATGTTAAAGATATAAACAAACACCAGCGCGCACAGAATGAAGATCTGCGACCACTGTTCCGGGTCGCGGGCGAAAACCTTAATGTCCTTGGCTAGAAGCGCCCGTTGCGTCGGAGAGAGGGGAAGCATTTTCCAGAGCAAAGACCTGAACTTCGACGTTTTTCTGGCAACGGCGGAAGGCGCGTTGCTGACCTCCCGGAGCATGCACCAACCGTCGAAATAGATCTTTCGTCCTGTGCCCCAGAGAACCGCCAACCCCGTCAACGCCGCCGAAAAAAGATAAAGCGACTGCATCAACGCGATCCTGATATTGCCGTCGACCCAGCTCGTCAGGCCGTAGGAAATCCAACTGGTGGGAAGGAATTTATACTCAGGAACCTTCAGGCTCTCGACAAACATGATGATCCGCTCGTCAGAGACTTCCTGACCGAAAAACTTTTCCGGAGAAAGGAACCGCAAATACATCACGATCCCGACCAGAAACACCATCCCCATAAAGGAAAGCACCTGGTGCGCCTTCTTGGTCGGAAAATACCGCATCAGAACCATGATCACCAAAGCCCCGAGCAGACAGGCGATGATGATAAACGGCACAATGTTGAGCAGAAGGTAGAAATAATAACCCCAGGGAACCTCAAAGTAATAGCCGTACGCGGAAAAAATGGGCAGTGTGAATAGCAAAACCATCCACGAACTGTGAAGCACGCTTTGTTGGAAGCGGGAGAAGATGAACGTCCCCATTTGGACCGGTGCGGAATGCAGAAGGTCCAGATCCCTTGAAAGATAAAACACCGACAGCGACACGATGAGGCTCGAAAACCACACCATGACGAACAAAGTCAGAAAGATGACGTTCATCATCTGGGCGATGATTTCCACACCGATCTGCATGGGAAGTTCGTCCAGATAACGGATGATGCGCAGGAAAAACAGAAAATCACCGATGACGAACAGCGTCCCGATCCCCCCGATGATTCCCCAGCGCAACTTTCGATCACGCCCCGGTTTGGCCAGAGTATTTTTCACAGCCGCCAGGCGGTAGCGGAGCAGTACAAAAAATTGGTTCATTTGTATATATATCCAGTAAAGGCTTTTTTCATAGAGGAATTATCAGACAGGATCGCACAGTCCGAAGCCCTAGACAACATTAATTCAATGGGTTAAGTTAGGTGAGGATTGAGTCCGTGGAAGATGAATCGAAAATCGTTGAAAACCCGCGACTCATCAAACAATCGATTTTCCGATCAGGTAGTCACAAAGTTCCAGAGGAAAGAATTAAACTTTTTCCTTTCGATAAATTCGAATCCAGACCCGGTTTCCCTATACAATATAATCGTTGAAAAAATAAAATTCCGAGCAAACAAGTAAGGTCCAAGTTATGAAACTGCCAGGTTCCAAAGGGGAGCGCAAACTACAAAAGGAACTCGACACCAGCAAGAAGGCGCTGGCCTTTTACAACAAGCAAATGCTGGATCACCTCAATCCGACGATGAAGGAATTCCTTGGCAATCAGGAAATCGTTTTCATCGCCACCGCCGACGCCCAGGGGGAATGCGATTGTTCGTTCCGCACCGGGCCGCCCGGCTGGGTGCGGGTCATCGATGAAAAAACCCTGGCTTACCCGGAATACCGGGGAAACGGCGTGTTTGCCAGCATGGGCAATATTCTGGAAAACCCGCACATCGGCATGATCTTCATCGATTTTTATGAAAGCACCGTCGGTCTGCATGTGAACGGGAAAGCCAAGGTTTTTAAGGACCAGAAACTTCTCACAGGTGGCTTGTTCCCGGACGATCTCAAAAAAAATGTCCCCAAAAGTGGCGGCTTAAAAGCGGAAGCCTGGGTGATCGTCGAAGTGGAAGAAGCCTACATTCATTGTTCCAAGCACATCCCTCTGCTTAAAAATATGAACAAGGAAATTCACTGGGGATCGGAGAAGCTCATTCACAAAGGCGGCGACAAATTCAAAGCCAAAAACTCCCCGCGACCGTGGGTCAAGAAGAAATAAGGTAAAATCCCCCCGGCCCGTGTAATTTTTGACCTTAGCCTTCATGCCCGGCACGGGTAAACCCAGAGCTCTCGATTGCTTAGTCGCCGTTGGCTTCTCGCAATGACGCATGGGAAGCCCTCACTCCGGGTTCTCCACCCAGTTGACGACCGCGTAATCCATCCAGCGATGGTCGCCAAAAGGCGTGGCTTTACTGGTGAGGTAACCCATGTGTCCGCCCCGGTCCGGGAAAATGGTGTTGATCGGCAGATTCAAACGCAGGTTTTCAAAGACGCTGGGGGGAATGAAGGGATCGTCCCTGGCACAAAGAATCACCGTCGGAATCTCGATGGCGTCGATGAACTGTTTGGCACTGCATTTGGCGTAATAATCTTCCACATCGGCGAACCCGGCGGCGGGAGCGGTATACACTTCATCAAAGTCCCAGATGGTCTTGAAGGGTTTCTGCGGCTGAAAGGCTTCCGGATGGCATTCCGCCAGCGCCTCGCATTGCCGGCGAATCAGCTTCATATAATAGCGGTTGAAAATGCCGACGCCGTTTTTTCGCGAAAGGATTCGGCTGGCGACTTTCAGATCGACGGGCGGATTGACGGCAAAAGCCCCGTGAACGTTGGCGGGAAGAGTTCTCCCTTCCCCCAGATATTTCAACAACACATTACCGCTCAAAGAGAATCCGACGAGGAGAAGCGAACGCTTGGGATACAACTTGACGATGTGTTTTACCATGTGTTCAAGGTCGTCGCTGGAACCGCCGTTCCACAGGCTGTCGCTCATCCCGATCCCAGGGCCGCTTCCCCGGTGGTTCATCATGAAGACGCCGAATCCCTTGCTGCAGAGCTTGGTGGCGATGCGCCGCATGTATCCCGATTCGGAACATCCGCCCATGCCATGCGCCATCAGGACAATGGAACTGCGCGGATCCTCGGCCTCCAGTTCCAGTGCAATGAGCGCGGATTTTGCACCGACTTGAATTTTGTGGGTTTTTCTTTGGGGAAGAACGGCTTCTCCGGGAAACTGGGTCGCCAAAACGGTCTGCGTGACGCCTCCCCGGAACAGCCAATGGGCCTTAAATGGGACAAATGAATCATTCATTATCGTGAAACATGCCTCCTCGACCCACAAACCTTCCTAAGGAAGGGAATTTTTTGCATTTCGCCGGTATCTTATCAAAAGTCTTGAAGGATGCAATATCAGTGGAGTTTATTTATCAACCTCCTGAGCAGAAAAGAGGATCGAATTCAGAGGGTGTACGTCTTGTGGTATAACATGGCGGTCCAGTTGACAGTCTGCAACCGGGGTTGATAGATTAGTAACTCCACACACCAATTTATATTCCAAAAATTAAAATGTCCGTTTTTCGCACACCAAATCGTTTAATCAAACCGCTTCTGTTATTTCTGTCATTGGCCCTGCTTGCCGTGCCATCGGCATCCGCCAGACCGCCAATGGATGCCGAGGACCACTACCAGAAGGGCATTCGTTACAGTCAGGTTAAAAACTGGCAGGACGCCGCCGTAGAGTTCCAAAGCGCCATCGCAATGGACCCGAAACATGCCCTCGCGCATGCCAATCTGGGAGTGGCGTACAGTCAAACAGGAAAACATAAGGACGCGCTTCTGAAATTCGATGAAGCCTTGCGACTCGGCTACGATCACGCCTTTCTAAGATACAACCGCGGTTCTTCGTTTGCGCGTCTCCGTCTCCTCGAAGAAGCCGAAACGGAATTTGAACGGGCCCTGCAAATGGATTCGCGCATGTCAAAAGCCCGGTACGATCTGGGGATCGTCTACATCATGCAAAACCGGCCCGAAAAAGCCAGGGAACAAGTAAACTATCTCTACTCTAAGAATCAGAAACTGGCCAAAAAATTGTTTGACCAGGTGCCTCCTGATTATAAGGTGGCTTCGATAAACGACGGCGGCACTCTCAGCGGACGAGTGACGTTGACCGGACCGACGCCGAGGGCACGGTCTTTCCACCTGATTCATGCACCCAATATTGAATTCTGTTCGCGCATATCCGATGGTAGAGGACACCGGATTCTCAAGGATTTCACCGTTTCCGCGAATTCCGGGCTCAAGGACACCGTCATCGCCATTCTCGGAGTTAAAAAAGGCAAACCGTTCTCGACCGAAATGCAACGATTCAATATCGATCGCTGTCATTCAGATCAATATGTAATTGGCGTACGCAACGGGGAAAACATTCTTTTAGAAAACAAAGACCCCATCCGCCATGAAATAGCCACTTATGAGATCAACAGCGCCTCTTATGTAAAACAAAAAAGCAATAAAGCCGTCGTCAAGCATTCCAGTCACGTCCGCTCGGCGTTTGTCGGTCAGGATACAGACGAGTTTCTCATCAAATGCAACCTGCACCCTTTCTTACAGACCCGCGGGGTCATGGTCGACAATCCCTATTATGCGATTTCCGATGCCGATGGAAACTTCACATTGAAGGATATACCCTCCGGAACTTACGAGGTTCTCGCCTGGCATCCCTTCATTCCCACGCAAAAAGGGACCGTCACCATACAAGCCGACGGCGTGGCGCAACTCGATTTTGAATTTAAGTCAGAGGATGTGAGGCGGAAACTCTATCACGATGATCTCGATGGCTATCGGTTTCAACCCTGGTTCGACACTTTCGAGAAGTTTTACGGGGGGCCCCGTGTGGATGATCCTGTGGAGATTCTGCAAAAATTCTAGCCTGAGGGGACCTGTTCTTATCCTGCCTGCCGGATCACCATAGCGGGACGCTTTTCCGCCCGCTGGAAATTGGCGGCCGCCGACTCGGCTCCGGCGCGGTCCAGATACCTTCCGATATACACCCGGTGCCAGGTGCCCTTATTATTTGGCAATACGGTTTTTCCGACAAAAGATGCATATCCCTTGCTTGCCAGGACGCTTCTTAAAGCTTCCGCGCGCTCAAAATCGCGGAAGGAACTGACTTGCACGACATAGGAAAGAAAAGTTGACAATTCCTGAGCAACGGACTTTTTCGGTTCGGCCTTTTTTAATCCGATAGATTCGATTTCCTGAAAGGCTTTTTGAATCTCAAAAGTTGTATTCGATGTAGCGACTGTTCTCACAGCTCTTTTTTCAACACGAGGGGGAGCAACGGGTGTAACTTTCTTCCGATGGATTTCTTCCTTCCCGGCCCTTACGGGAGAGGATTGATATATTTTGTAGGCTTTTTCATTTTTCACGGGTTTCGCTGACGGGTGTTTTTTGAAAACCTTTCCGTCCAGACCCGCCATTTTACTCACAGGAGAAGATGGATATTGTTTGTAGGCTTTTTCATTTTTCACGGGTTTCGCTGACGAATGTTTTTTGAAAACCTCCCCGTCCAAACCCACCATTTTACTCATGGAAGGGTCATTTAAGACTTTAAAGAAGGTGAAGTCTTCATTTGCATTCGTGACGGCCTGCCTGAAGGCTTTGCGATCCGAATAAAAATTCTTGGGTTTGACGACGCTGATCTTTTTCACCACCGGATGAACTTCCGGTTCGAAAAAAGTGAACCGGTCCAGAGCATAGATTCCTGCAAAATACAAACCGGCTCCCGCAAAACTCAACGTCAGAAAAGTAAGAAACCTTCGCATATATCCTTTATTGTTGCTCTCTCGTTTTCACTTCAGCCCAGATCAATTCAAATTCTCAGCTGCCTGGCTCCAGCCTGAATAAAATCACGTCACATTTTTTCCGGCGCCGAAATTCCCATCAGCGACAATCCGTTGCGGATGGTGATCCGTAAACAAAACAGTAGAAACAGACGGGCCTCGGTCAACGGTTTGTCCTCCGTCACCACGCGGTGCTTGTTGTAATAACTGTGAAACACAGCCACCAGATCGTGAAGGTAGTGGGAAATCCGGTGCACCTCCAACGACAACGCGCTTTTCTCCACCACTTCCGAAAAGGCCAGAATTTTCTTGATGAGCTCGAATTCTCCTTCCTCCACCAAGGGTGAAAGATCCACTTCCTCAAAGCCGGGGACCGCCACCCCCTGCTTTTCAGCAGTGAGGAACACGTTACAAATACGCGCATGCGCGTACTGAATGTAAAAAACGGGATTTTCAGGGGTTTCCTTCTTGGCGAGTTCCAGATCGAAATCCAAATGGCTGTCACAGCTTCTCGACAGGAAAAAATACCGGGCCGCATCCACGCCGACCTCGTCCACCACTTCCTTGAGGGTGACAAACTCCCCCGAACGCGTGGACATGGAAACCTTTTCTCCGCCGCGTTTTAGAGAAACAAACTGCACCAGAAGCGCCTTGAACACTTCCTTGTCATAACCCAGGGCCTGCATCACGGCCTGCATGCGCGGCACATAGCCATGATGGTCCGCGCCGAAAAGGTCGACCAGCTTGTCATATCCGCGCTGAACCTTGTTTTGATGATAGGCGATGTCCGAACAAAAATAGGTCTGCTCGCCGTTCTGCTTGACGATCACCCGGTCCTTGTCGTCCTGAAACGCCGATGATTTCAGCCACACCGCACCGTCCTTTTCATAGATGAAACCTTTTTCCTTCAACCAGGCCAGAGCGTTATCGACGGCGTCGCCCTCATAAAGAGTCTTTTCACTGAACCACTGGTCAAATTCGACCCGGAACTCCTTGAGATCCTCTTTGATGCCGTTCAAAACCCATTGGGCCGCAACCTCCCTGAAAAAGGGGAGCGCCTCCGCTTCGGACTGATCGAGAAATTCATCGCCACGCTGATCGATAACTCCCTGAGCGATGTCCTTTATGTAATCTCCCTGATAGTGATCCCCTGGAAACTCTACCTTTTTACCGTAAATCTCCTGGTACCTCAGCCACGTCGAGCGGCCCAGAATATTCATCTGGTTGCCCACATCGTTGACGTAATATTCGGTTTTAAGATCGAATCCCGCTTTCAGGAGGATTTTGCTCAGCGTATTGCCCACTGCCGCACCTCGGCCATGCCCCACATGCAGGGGACCTGTCGGGTTGGCGCTCACGTATTCCACGAGGACTTTTTGCCCGTTACCCACCGTCGAACGGCCAAACTCCTCGCCGCTTTCGGCCACCTGCAATAGTCTCTTCAAGAAAAACGACCGCGACATACGTAGATTGATGAATCCCGGCCCTGCCGTTTCCACCTGTTCCACCTGCCCCGATCCGTTCGTAAGATATTTACAAATCACCTCGGCGATTACTTTGGGGCTTTTGCGCTCCGGTTTGGCCAGAGTCATGGCGAGGTTGGTTGAAAAATCGCCTAATTTGGGGTCTTTGGGTTTTTCAATGACGATCTCAGGCTCTTTTGCCATTTCAAGGTCGCCATTATTTTTGGCGTGCGCCAGGGCATCGCGCACTAATTGTTGAATCACATGCTTCATATGGGAACAATTTTCCTAATTCACAAAAAGGAATAGCGCCAGACGGACAAAAGCCGACGGTGCCAGGATTATTTTTTCTGGGGAGAAGTTGTGTAATTAATTCTTTTACTTAATCAGACTGCTGACGGACCGCTTCTATCCGGCGTTCCATCTCTTCTTCAAACGCTTTTTTTTGCTCCGCAAATTCCCGCGTCAGTTCCCCTGCCACCGATTCCATCTCCTCCGGAGGGGTCCGGTTCGACAATTTTTTTAACTTGTCTTGCCGAGTGACGTCTTTATCCGCAATCTTTGCCTGAAACTCCCTGCGGATTTCATTGATTTCATCTTTTTGCTTGGCGTTGAGCTTTTTCTTATCCTTCAACTCAGGAACCATTTTCTCGGATTTTTCGAGACTGAGTTCCCACGCGCTTTTTAAACCTGACATATCCTTTCTCCACCAAAGTAAGAATATCCTGTGCAATGATTATAAACCAAAGCCCCTGCGAGACACAATCGGAAATATTTGAATAATAGGCCTATAAGTCATTTTTTTTCAACTATTTAAATTTTACCTTTACTTTCAAGATAAATTAAAAAACATCGGTTTTCTTCGTTTTATAGTGGGAAACGGGTTCCAGGAAGGGAGCGCGAAAGGCAGGGATCAATTGATCTTATAATCGCGGAACCGGAAGATGAATGACTGGATGATTCTGTCGTCGGTTTTAATCGTCTGGGTCATTTTGCCCACCAGCCAGAAATTTTGCACCTGCCGATATACGAACTCAGTGATCTCGTTATAATCCATTTCACCCATCCGGAAGGTGGACCTGCTTTCAGCAAACAGCCACTTGCCCCCCTTCTGAGCATATCGAACGTCACTTTTGACTTCAGTGGGCGCGCCGCTCCGCTTGACGCGGAACCTCCGAACGTTTTTCTGCGCGAGATCGACCACCAAATCGTATTTACGGATGGTCGCATTCGGGTCGAGAGAAGAAAACTCCATTAAGCCCCGCCGGCCCTTGGCAACGGTTACCTTTCCTTTATAGTCGGACATTTTCTCGACCAGGGTCTGGGGAATCACCACCTCCTTGTAATTTTCCAGCATAGCCAGCAACTCGTTTTTTCTCTGCACGGAAATTTCAAAGGACTCGTCCGCCAGCTTGAAACCCCCTCTCGACAACGGCACCCCCCCCTTTTCCCAAAAGAAGGCTAACGGCGGATTTTTAAGATACCGTTTACTATCAGCCGTGGTATCGAGTTGTTCCCAATCGATTTGAACGGAAACCTTAAAAAGGCCGTGTTCCTGAGGGTAATAATAATGCGCGTCCAGCTTTTTCAGGATTGTCTCTGCGCTTTCACGCGCAAAGCTGGAAGACAGAGGCAGGGTGAAGAAAAGAACAATTCCTGTAAGAAGAAATAATCTGAACTTTTGGGCCATCCCTAAAAGCGCGGCCTGGTTTTTTTCCTGAACCCGCACTTCCCGGAAATTCCACTCCGGTTCGCATTCACCAGGGGTCACAATTTTTCCTTCAGAGAAGTCAAAGCCTGGATGGAGTCCGGGCTGTCCCACACTCTGGCGCCGGACGCAAAACCCTTCAACCTGCCATTAGGATCGATCAGGTAGGTTGTTGGAAGCCCCATAATATAATAGTGCTTTCTAACCTTCTGCTCCGGGTCCCATAAGACTGGAAAGGTCAGATTGTATTCCTTCGCATACTTTTTAACCCGGTCAAAATTCCGCCGGTCTATCGAGATGGCCACCACCTCAACGCCCTGACTGGAAAGAGCTTCATAGAGCCTCTGCATGGATGGCAATTCTTCTTTACACGCTTCGCACCAGGTGGCCCAGAAATTCAGCAGAATGGCTTTGCCGCGAAAATCCTCCAGGTTGACCATATTGCCCTGAATATCCTGAAGGGCAAAACCGGGCGCGGACTTTTCCACTCTGGGTTTGGTGATGCCCATATTCTCAAACGCCTGTTGATGGGCCCAAACCGACGGATGCAGACTCCCCAGCAATAATGCGGTTGTCATCAGCGTGAGTTTTAACCTTGCGGTCATTTTCATGACGAACCTCCTATCTCGCGTTGCGGTAAAGATAATTTTGTATGACCTGTTTTTCCTCATCAGAAAACGGGATTCCTTTTTTATCCATATGCGATTCCATAAGGGAAAGGTAATGATCCCATTCCTCTCTGGTGTGTCGTCCCGGATGCGGCCAGGAATGACACGTCGTGCACTTTTTCTTAAACAAGGCAACATCCGCCGAGCCTGCCTCGGGCAGTTCGGAGCCCGCACAGGCCATGACGACGGTTGTCAGCAGAATCAAAATAAAATATTTCATACCATAAAAATTAAAATCCCAGCTCCTTCGGAGCTTTGAATCCTGTATAACGGCGGCTCTTCTTGGTCGGAAGCTCGACGTAATACGTGAACTGAAGCATGTAATCGTCACGCAATTGCGGGCCGTTCAGATCCTGGTATATGGGAATGGTTGCGGCCATCTCAACGACATGCAGCGGAATCGGCTGGAATTGCAAACCAAGAGTGACTGCCAGCTTGTGACCGCCGTAGTTTTTCGGGTCGAACAGCGGGCTCAAAAACCCTCCGCTGGGAGTGCCGCCTGCATGCCCTTCACCTAGAATTCGGCCGCGGTAGGGTTCGCGGTTGAAAGTGCCCTCGTACCATCCCTGCAATTCCCCAAGCAACACGACACGGGAATGCACCTGACGCATGAGATAAAAGTCGTACCGCAACTCACTGCCGCGGCGGTATCCCTGATCGTTGTTATATACATGCGCTTCCAGCTGAGCATTGGCGCCATACCACCAGGGGTCGGTTGAAGATTGCAAGGTCACCCCGATGATCGGGTCCACGGTGCCGCTTCCGGTTTGCATTCGAAACGGAAGAATGGTGCCGTTCTGGCCGTTCACCGGATTGTTGGTGAATTCCTTTTCGATTTCTCCCGTCGGAAGGGAAAGCCCGAAAAGCACCGAGGCCTGTTTGGTGGGCGCCAGATTGTCATCCTTATAGAGCCGGTATTTACCCAGAACCGTGAGGTCACTCTGGCCGTCAGAGGTCATTGTGAACCCCCTGGTGCCGGTCGATGACTGCAGGGGTGTATTGAATTGCATGTCCATTTCATTACGGATATAGCTCATCATCGCCATCATGGCGAAATCATCCGTAAACGAGTAGGCCACCGAGGCCATGGTCATATAGGTCCGCATCTCCTCTGGAGTGACCGCAAAGGTAGTTCCGTTGGCAGGACCCAAAAGCTCCGCCGCATTGTCCAGGTCTCTGGTCCCATCCCGGAGGGGTCCCATCACCATGAACATCTGGCTCACCTTGAACCGGAACTCGTGCGTTTCCGGGATGCCGCCGCCGGGGATATTCAAGGGCATGTTCCCGCCGCAATGGGCACAGCACAGGCCGATATAGGCCTGGGACAACGGCACAAAAATCAAAAGAAAAACGTTAGCAATCAGCAGTGACAATAGATTCTTTTTCAACATGGCTTTTCCTTAACTTAATCGAATTGAAACAACCCGTTTCATTCATTCTAAGATCCCGCAATTCGACCCGGCTAATCAAAGCTGGGCGGCTAATTCAATACTCTGGATTCAAAGAACCGGCCATGCGGCCTGCAGGTCCGATCCTGAAGATTTTGCGGGTGATCGATAATTAAACAGAGAATGAACTAATGGGACTGGGGGGATGATCGATTCGATCGAAAAAGAGCGGTTGAAAAAAATGGTAGGAAACAAAAATATTTTCAGCGTACTTGAAATCAGGAAGAAAGGAATTCACTGAAAATAAATAATGGTTTTTACTGAAACTGACGGGCGCAGGAACAGCTCCACTGGGGTTGCCGCCGCAATCCGCGGCAATGCGTACTTCCTTTTTACCCCCCTGCGCGTGGGCATGGGGACAAATCGAGCTGTTGTGACTGTGTTTATCCAGCGGGCAATGCGGAGCAAGATCTTTTGACTTCACCTCAAAGGGAGAATTGCCAATTTCCTCATGATGATCGTGAGAAACGGACGCATTGACCCCCGAAATCCCAACCAGGAAGAAAGCAACTGCCAGCAATAAAATGTTTATAGACCGTTTCACTATGAAAACCCTAAACGGGAAAATCTTACAATGGTAATATAAGTTCATACTAACAAGTACCCCTTGATTTTCAAGGGCAAAAACATGGCAATTTCAGGAAATAACCGGCGCAAAAACTAATTTTTTTAACCCCTTTTTTATCAATAGGTTGTTTCCACCCCACGGCTCCCCTATTGTTTTGATTCAGGCCATTTGCTATTCTCCTTGGTCATGAAACCCGCAACCGGACAATCCGCTTTGTTACACGAGTTGAAAAACTACCTGCTGTTTTTAAAGGACTATGGATACACAGAAATTCCACAACAAATCGAGCTGAATGTGACTCCCGCAAAAAAATCCGCGAAAGGGACGGAACCCAGCATGCAAACCCATAAAAAACCTGTTTCACAAGGCTCGCCCAGAGACGTCGGTGGTCTTCTGGAAGAGGTTCGCGCAGAATTGGGTGACTGCACCCGGTGCAAATTGAGCGAAGGACGAAACAGCATCGTCTTCGGTTCGGGAAACCCCAATGCCGACCTGGTGTTTGTCGGCGAAGGGCCGGGAAAAGACGAGGACGAACAAGGTTTTCCCTTCGTCGGACGGGCCGGAAAGAAACTGACGGAAATCATCGAAAAAGGCATGGGCCTGAACCGCGAGCAGGACACTTACATCTGCAATATCGTCAAATGCCGCCCTCCCGGAAACCGCGACCCGGAAGCAGAAGAAATCGAGGCGTGCAAACCATTTCTGTTGAAACAATTACAGGCGATTCGGCCCAAGGTCATCGTCGCCCTCGGCAAACCGGCGGCCTCCACCCTTCTCGGACGGAACGTTCCGATCACCAAGGAACGGGGAACCTGGCATGCGTTTGAAGGATTCAAGTTGATGCTCACCTTTCATCCCGCTTACCTGCTTCGCTCCTATACGTTGGAAAACCGCAAAGCGGTGCACGACGACATGAAAAAGGTCCTGGAGGTTCTAGGAAAATGATGCCGGCTCAGGAACGCATCGCACGGCTGTTTAAAAATAGTGATATGAAAAAAGTCCCAAGGGCAAAATAAAATGATGCCGGCCCAGGAACTCATCGCACGGCTGTTTAAAAATAGTGATATGAAAAAAGTCCTGAAGGGAAAAATAAGATGATGCCAGCTCAGGAATCCATCGCACGGCTGTTTAAAAATAGCGATATGAAAAAAGTCCTGAAGGGAAAAATAAGATGATGCCAGCTCAGGAATCCATCGCA
>BQJC01000006.1 GCA_021604505.1 Nitrospinaceae bacterium
ATTTTTTGCTTTGCTTATTCTTCCCTTTTTTAATATCTTTTTCATGATATGGCCTCCTTACGTTTGATTGTGGTTTCACGCAAAACCATTAATACGCAGGTGAGGTCTGTTGCAATTTCAACTAACTTTAGGACAGTTCCAATTTGGCAACCCACATAATGTAGTGCTTTTCGGTTTGCCAGGCATAACCGTTGAGCCTTAACCAAGTGCGGTAACGGTCCAGAAACTTGACGGGTTTAGAATTTAGGGGAATCGGGGTGTCATCGTGACGGTAAATATTCATAAGCACTCCATGCTGGTTATATGTACAGTAATTAAAATAACATAAAAAATCAATAAATAATGTGACAGCAATATAAACGGCGACAGTCGCAAAAACTCCGGGATTATTTGAACCGTAGTTAATACAAGGTATTGAAAAATAAGGGAAAAATAAAACCAAAGAAGGTAAGGTAAATTTCAGGAAAAGCGACAAGTGCCGCTTCTCCTGATAGATTCTTTGTTAATAAAAATAAGTAAGTGCTTGTTTAATAGGTAAAAAAGCATTAGTTTTTGACCTTATCAAACTAAAAATAAAGCGGCACCAGCTTTTGCGACAGGTGTCGTTTAATAAACTGTTATGCGGCACTCATCGAAATGGAGATTGAAAATGAACAGACTAACTAAACTCATCTTATTCGGGGCGGCTCTAGCTGCGTCTGTAGCTCACGCACAAGATCCGAAAGACATCCCACAAAAATCTGGGGTAACACCTACGGATCTCATAGTACGCGGAGTGGACGGCACAGCGAATCTGGACTTCACAGTCATAGATGTGAAGTACGAGCCAGGTGGTGTCAACCGTCGCCATTTTCATCCGGCGGCGGTCACCTTCTATGTAGTTTCTGGGACACCAGTTTTCCAGCAGGAGGGCAAGGAACCCATTACCCTAAAACCCGGTGACAGCCTACTCGTTCCGGCCGGCACCACTCATTCCCATTGGAACCCTAGTAAGACTGAAGGTGTTCGATGGCTGGAATTCATCGTGGCTGAAAAAGGTAAAGGAAGATCCATCCGAAAGCCTTGAATAGAAAGTTTCGCCTCATAATCACGAAAGGAAAATGTAACCGCGACCAGCCGCCTTTGGTCGTAAGCAGAAAAGTAGAGGCCCATGAAGTACACAACCAAGTGCCGCATAACCATGCGCTGCAGCGAACCCGGCATGACGTCGTGGTTTGCAATCCACGCGTCCCGTGCGCCGGGTCGCTGAGCTTGGGTCGTTAGCTGCCTTTGATACTTTGTGCCGCGTTGGTGAAGGGAAACCTTGATGGCTAAAATTTTTCCATGTCTCGAAAACATTGAACGGCTCAAGGTGCCTCCAACGCCTGGCGAGATAGCACTTGCCACGTCCTTGGCCCAGCGGCTCTCAGACGATTACGAGATCTTCTTCCAGCCGTTTCTGAATGGTGACATGCCAGACATCATCTTGATGCGGAGAGGGGCAGGGGTCGCGATAATCGAGGTAAAGGACTGGAATTTAAGCTCATATAGTGTTGACGATAAGAATCAATGGCGAGAGCGTGCAGGGAATCATGTGGTTCGATCCCCTTTTAAACAAGTCTTCGGCTATAAATCCAATATGTTCAATTTGCACATTAACGGGCTGGCCGAGAAGAATGCGCTCAATAATAATTTTTTAATAGAGCCCCGGTGGCCGGGAAAGCTGAAAACCTGGCTAAACGGGCGGGAATTGCCGTCTGATAAGCTGGATTACGTTACCGGACTGGACTCAAAAGGGCTTTTGTCCTACTTATACTCTACTCGTTTTTGCCGATCAATCACTTGCCGGGCGGCTCATTAAGTCTCAGTAAAATTAGGTGTTTAGACGACCAAAAAGCCTATGGTATAACTGATTCAGATATCGGAGGAAAAAATGAGCGAAAAACCGAGAATTCCTAAAAAAGGTGCCGGCAGAAAATGGGCTGAAAAGTTAAAAAAGCTAGGCCGGCAATGGCCGCCGCAGGGCCTGGTCGATAAGATAAATCGGGACGACAAGAAGAAAGTGGCGTCTCCTCCTCCTGCGCCGAAGGATTTGGAAGCGTAATGAAGGTTCTGAGGAGTTTGGACGACCTTGCCCGGCATTTTCAAGGTTGCGGCAGTCCGCCGAGATATCTCGCCGATACCGGATTCTTGTATGCGCTGGCCTACGACGATGACCGGCTTTTCAACCAAGCGAACGACGTTCTCGATTTTCTTCATGAGCAAGGGGCTTCGCTCTACGTCAACGTGATCAGCCGAATGGAATTCATTGATCTGATTTTTCGCAAACAGGTGACTCAGGGATGCATTCAGCTTTTCGGGGTACTCAAACGTGAATCCCAACGTGAGCCGATCTATGGTTTATTGAAAGACATCCGGGATAAGGACACGGCTGCGCGAAGACAGAATCACTCTTTCAAAATCGATGAACGCCGCCTTAAAAAACTTCGGCAGAACGTGGAACAAGCCTATGGTGTCGATGACTGGAGGGACTTCTGCAAAAAGTTTGTCGGCTCCATGCTGGTCAATGAATGGACATTGCTTGAAGAAGATCTCGGTCTCAATTTTGTGGAAGTCATGGAAGATGGAGTTTCAGATTTGTTTCACAGCCCTTTGCGATGGAATGATCTAGTTCAATTGATGGGAGATCAGGGCCTCCGGGGAGCAGATGCGATGATCGTGAACCTGTTTTCTAAAAGCAAGTTTCCGGTTCTAATAACATCCGACAGCGACTTTGAATCCTGTCTTTCTGATCCCTTGGTTTCTTCATCCTCCGAGAAGGCGATTTTCCTTTTGGCCTATGGGTAGATTTGCCCAGGGATGCATGCGGCAAAGATTTCCCCGGCTTCAACGGCGGCTGACAGAGATCAAAAAAGACCACCTAGCCCCTTTTCATCCGCCCCAAATGCCACTGAATGGTCTCCGGGCTTTTGCCGAAATGCTCTGCCAGCCGCTTGACCGGCCAGTTTTCCGTCCATCTCAAGCGCGCCAGCTCTTTGAGATTTGTCGTTGTCTGAGCCCATTGAATCGAGTAAGTATTGGTTATCGTTAATGGGTGTTCGACCAGCTTAGGACGTGGGGCACCACTCCTTTCCTTAAACCATTACCCAAAATATGAATCAAGGACCAAAGAGACAACATTGGCTTCCCTGCGCCTATCTTCAATTTTTTTCTATTGATGGACAACCGCATGGAAGAGAAACGCAGATTTATTTTACTGATGGGAGGTCCTCCCAAATAACCTCAGTTAATAATCTGGCAGTAGCTAAATATACCTATTCTAGGACAAATCCTGAGTGTGATTCTGTATTCCATAACATGGAAAAGAATTATCCTCCAATTATTAAAAATATCTTGAAGGGGAACCAGTTAACAAAGAAAGATAAATATGGATTGATCATGATGATGTTCGATTTAAACCTACGAAATGTTGTATATGAAAATCGAACTGAAATGGAAAGAATAAAATTGTATGAGGGAATTTCAAGAGCCTTTGTTGGCTCAATGTTTGAAGAAACTACTGGAAAAGGAAATGATTTTAATGAAATGGCTAGCCATTTAGAAAAAAACTGGGAGCTAGATTCTCTTCGATCAACCAGTGGAGAGAAGTTTATCTCTTCTGATAACCCCTCAATGATAATCGCCGATAAAAATAGTAGCCGACCAGTTTTAGTCTGCCTCCCTATCCATCCTGACCTTGCAATGATTGCTTACGATAAGAGAACTTCAGAGATTATTAGTAATTCTATAACTGATGATGCCTTGGGAATCCTGAATGGGCTGCAAATAAAACTTTCAGTGCGGCATACATTTTCCGATCATGACATTATGTTGCCCCCTACAACTTCCAAAAGGGTTCAAGAATTACTAGATCAAGAAAAACCCGAAAGATGGATAGATCAGGATTGGTGGCACGATGGGTTTATAAAATTCCACAGCCCTTTTATAGATAGGTTGGAATTTATCAAAAGAGTTGAATAATTTCTTTTAATAAATTTTGGGAATTATGTTTTCTTCTCTCAATTTAATTTGCCGATTTCATGATTTGAAATTCAATTAAATTTTATCGGCTAGCTTCTTCCTTCCCGTCAGGCTCAAGGTCACCCGTAGAAGCCGTCAGGGCCACCCGCCGGGAATCATGGCACTGGACAGGATAATTTCTTGTATTCTTTAAGTCAGGCTGGCGAGAACCCGCCCGCCGTCCGAGCACGCTCCCTGAGCAACCAGAGCGCGGGACTTTCCAGAGGAACCAGTAACGGCAAATTTTTTGAGGGATTCAAAAGAAATATTCTAAAGCCGTTTCAAGGCTAGAGCCTGGCTAATATTTTCAAGACTGGCAAGTGCGTTACGCCGCTCCGGTGTTTCCGATCTGGCCCGGATAAGAGTTTGGTTCACGATTCCAAACAGGAATCTTAATTCCCCTTCGGACCGGTTTATCAGTTCTGCATTCGTAATCAGTTTCATTTTTTCCTCCTATTTGTTTACGGCCCGCCCATCGAGCCTTGTGCCCCCTCACCCACAATCAGCATTTAAGGCACGTGGACGCGAGGTCGAAAATACAGGAGGAATGAGACCAGAATTCAAAGAATGAACAAACCCGAAGAGGAAGAGAATTAACGGGACCAACGGAACACCTTATGGAAAAAGCTTGCCCTGAAAATCCGGATAAAAAGCCAATGCAATAATATACTGTAACGTTATTTTCCTATTACTTTGAAATGAATTTAACCTTAAATCGGCTATCTTTTAATATGGGTTTGAAATCCCTTTAACGTTAATCCAACCTTGATCCAAGGTTGGCTCAACCCCTTCCTAATATTGGATTCCATCCGGTTCAAAGTTAATTAAACGTTAATCCCTTCCCTTGCCCAATTCTCCATCAATGCGTTTTCATAACTATTTATAAATAAATCGCTTTTGATTTTTTCAGTCTTGATCAATGCTGAAATCTATCTATACTTAATTTTTGAATAACATCACTTCGATATTGCTTTAACGTTATTCTGATTTCAAAGGGTTTATTCAATGAAAATTGTAGTCGGAGGAACCAAAGGAGGTTCTGGAAAATCAACAGTGGCAACAAATTTGGCGGTCCTACGGGCCACAGAAGGCCACGAAGTATTACTGGTGGATGCGGATGACCAGGAAACAGCCGCAGACTTCACGGAACTTAGAAACCAAACATTAGAGGAGGGAGCGGGTTATACATGTATAAAACTCACCGGCCCCTCGGTTCGCACAGAAGTCCAACGCTTAGCTCCCAAATATGACGACATCATTATTGATACAGGGGGTAGGGACACAACGAGCCAACGAGCCGCCCTCACGGTAGCCGATATTCTTCTGGTTCCTTTCGTTCCAAGGTCCTTTGATGTTTGGACCTTGGACAATATTTCCAGAATTGCGGATGAAATGAAAGTCGCCAATCCTGATCTCAAGGCGTTTATCTTTTTGAATCGGGCTGATCCAGCCGGTAAAGACAATCAGGCCGCCCAGGAATACATACTTGAAGAACTCAAAGATCAGGGAAGGCTGGGAACTTTCGAACTCTTGGACGCTTCCTTAGGAACTCGCAAGGCCTTTGGGAACGCGCAATCAAAGGGATTGGCCGTCACCGAGCATTACCCTAAAAACCTTAAAGCCGAGCGTGAATTATTAACGTTATATTCATGTATTTTTAACGTTTTGGTGAAATCAAATCTCATGGAATTGCAGGCATAGAAAAATGACAATATCAAGAAAACCCAAGCCCTCCTTGGAGGTATCCTCAGAAAAGCAAATTCTAAAAGAAAAGGAAATCGAAAACCTAATTCATAAAGGAGGAAGCATAGCCTCCCCCGCAAACAGTTCTAAAGGAAAAGATGATCCACAAAAAAACGTTCAACTGCGCCTTCTAGGGTCTTGGTTAGATCGAATTGATACACTCAGAAATCAGCGGGCGGTAAAAACCCCACGGCATACCTGGTTTTTAGAAGCCATTTCTGAAAAGCTGGAAAAGGAAGAAACCAAATACAAAACGTAGGAGGAAATGGTAATTTTTGCTTCCAAAAGGCTACGAGGAGGAAGCCTGCAAATAAAATAAGGAAATCACTTTCCCCTTTGCGAAGCACTATGCAATGCAGGGTTGTAAATTTAGGGGGATAAGCTATTATGATTTAATAGCCCGTATGGGCGTTTAATAAATTTTATTCAGGGCTTGCGATGGATCAAGAATCGCTTCACCATTTTTCTATGGCCCATTTTTAGGGTCGCCACACCAACCAAGGGAGGATACTCGCCAGAAAAAAGAAAAGCCGAGCAGTGCTCGGCAATTTCATTGGAAAATTAAATTGTGACTGATTTAACTTTCCTACATTTTTAGATTCTTTGCAAGGGTTTCTTGCAACAATTTTCTATTGCTTTTTTTAGGCGGGTTTTCTCCATCAACCAAAGGAGAAAACAATATGTTTCATGCGCTATCCCATGCTTTGCGTTCCATGCCTATGGTCGCCCCCCCATCCTTTAACCCCGATCAACCTCGCCGCAAAACACTAACCCGTATTCCGGACAATGGCACTTTTGTTTTGCCCTTAAAGCAAAGCTTCATTAAAGATGTCCGGATCATGCCTGGTACCATGCGTATGCTGGCTTTACTTGCCGGATGGTCCGGACGGCAGGATAAAGCGGTCATAGAAACCACTCAGGGCATACTCGGAAAACATTTAGGCCGATCAGTCCGGCAAATCTACCGCTATTTGAAGGACGCTATGGAGGAGGGATATCTTCTTTATTCCTACACCAAAAACAGATGGGGCTATATCACAGGGGTTAAAATATGGCTCAATAGTTTGGCAATTCGCCGTAGACCTACACAAAGAAAGGCCGGAATCCGCAGAAATCAGGACCGGACATTTGAGTCCGACACTAATGAGAAATATAAAATAATAGGAAGAAAGGATGACAAATTATGGGAACAACTGGAGCGTTTTGCCAAAAGCGTAGGGTTTGAAATGCCACAAGCCGAACCTACCTAATCCTAAAACCTACCTTCTGTAAATTCCCAACTGTATTATTATGCTTGGCAAGGGACCTTGGGAGTTCCACTTGGCCTTTTAGTCTCCAGCCTAGGAAAAGGGGACATTCCCTCTTGTCAGGCTTGACCGACCGTGCCAATGTTAGAGAATGAAAATCAAACTAACAGGCCCCATGGACCTCGAACAACTTTCCGAGCGTTTACAAATAGTTATAGCCCAACTTCAGGAAGCCGGGGTCAAACACGTGGACCGATGCAATTTATATCTCACGCCGGTAGACGGCGAAGGGGCCGAAGTTCATGTCTGGGGCAACAAGAAAAAGCCCATCAAAGAGATCGCAATCAAAACCGAGACAGACGAAAGGCTCGATAAACTGACAATCATCCAAAAGGATCGCTAATAGAATTGTAACCGGCGACCCTCCTCCGACAAATCTTTCTCTTGAGGAAAAGGTAAAAAAGGTGACCATTTACCCCGTTGGAACCATTCTTAAAAACTTGACGGACGTTGTCATTTTTGACAAAATCACAATGCCTAAAGAGACCGAGACGATTATGAACAAAAAACTAAAAATTGAAGTCGTTCACGGGAGCGGTAACGTTTTCCGCTATACCGGTTATCCCAATCCGGACGTGGAACAAGCCAAGGCTATTTTGAGCGCCGAAATCATTAAATCCCTCGATAGCCAGAAATTGTCTGTACGAAAAGCGCAAGCTCTAACCAAAGTACAGGCGGCAGACTTTTCCCGTATCCGAAATGCAGACCTTGGCCGTTTTACCATTGATCGACTGATTAAGATTTTGAATAAGCTGGACCCAGACGCGGATATAAACATGGAAGTACGTTACTCAAAAAAACGGAAAAGGGCGCCATCAGCATTGAATGCTTGAATATTTATTTTTTGGAAAAACCCCAGTACCAAGGAAAAGCGATCCGCATTTCTTGTTTGGACTCCAATAATTCAACTGTTACAAAAGGGATAAAGATTCTTGCTACGGTCCGCCAAAACTTGAATAATATCGTCAACAAAAAAAGTGCTGTTTCTCTCGAAATCGCCATTAGAGTTTCCAAGGCTTTTGGCGGAACACCGGGCACATGGTGCAGAACGCAATCCACTTATAACCTTGCCCAGGCCAAGAAAAAAGCAGGAAAATTAAAATTAAAAGCTACCCCGACCGGTGGACAGTGATGATCACGCGCCACTAAAATTATTATTTCAATTAGGGTTACAATGTCCACCGATAATAGAGATGCAATTTTCAAAGGTTGGCCTCAAACCACCATCGACAGAAAAAAGAAAGAGGTTGTGATCCATGCTGACTATCTGACCCCTAAGAGAGCGCAAATCAGGGATTTTATTTTAACCACCTTCGCCATTGTACTTATGGCAGGTTTTTTTATTTCCCCAGAAGAAATAGGATTTATTATTTTTTGGGCATTTTTGACTGCGTATTTACTTTGGATTAGCCATCTAAAGGTTTCCGAATACTTAAAAACGAATGTCCGGATTGTTTTTACCGAGAATTCGATCCGTATTCAGATGGGATGGGAAAATGAAGAATATTCCCGATCCTTGCCCCACACTTTTCATATTGAATATAGTGAAAAGGTAATAAAGCAGAAAAAAAAGAACAGTACAGAGATCAATTATATTTACAAGAATTCCTACCTTGTTTTTATGAAGCATCTTGGTGGTGATGTGTTTTTCCCAGCAATGTATCAAAGGAAAACAGCAGATGCCCTGTTTCAGCGCGTTCTAGCGGTTGACGAATGGATAACAAATTATAGTCAGGAGCACTGGCATAGTAAGTAGAGTCATAAGGTATCATTTACCCTCAAAGACCGATAGGGAATTGTAACCAGCGATCCTTCTCTTTCAGATTCTATGCGCAAGATTTGCCATTACTACCTTATGCAGATTAATATTAATAAAGTGGCACCGAATAAATTTTCCAGAACCAGTTTTGATTACAAGTTCAATATATGCCGAGTCCATTTTGATGCCTTTTAAAAATTGAAACAAATACCGTCCAAAACCGTATCCAAAGGATCCCGTAATATTAAGTGGTTATTTATGGGAGATTAAAATATGCCCCGAATTTTTGACAACATCGAGAAGTCTTTATTGCCAGCATTATCTGAAACTCTTGCGGTTTCAGAAAGGGCTGATTTTTGTGTTGGATATTTTAATCTGCGCGGCTGGAAGCAAATTGATCAACATATCGAGAAGTGGTCAGGGGGTGAAGGAAATTGTTGCCGCTTGCTTGTGGGAATGCAAAAGCTACCAGAGGATGAATTAAAATTTTATTTTAGCGTGGCAGACGAAAAGCAAGATTTGGATAATCAAACCGCATTGCGATTGAAAAAATCCTTAGCAAATGAATTTAGAAACCAATTAACCTTTGGTGCCCCAAATAACGCCGATGAAGCAGGACTTCGAAATCTCTCCAACCAGATAAAAGATAAAAAGGTGATCGTCAAATTGTTTCTCCGGCATTCCCTACATGCCAAGCTATATTTATTGTTTCGACAGGACGTTATAAACCCAAAAATTGGTTACGTGGGAAGTAGCAACCTTACCTTTGCCGGTCTTTCAAACCAAGGTGAATTAAATGTCGATGTAATGGATGAGGATGCGTGCGACAAGCTAGCCAAGTGGTTTGAAGATCGATGGGAAGATAGATGGTGTATCGATATTTCAGAAGAATTAGCTGAAATAATTGATGAAAGCTGGGCAAGAGAAGATGTCATCTCCCCATATCATATTTACGTGAAAATTGCCTACCATTTATCCCAGGAAGCGCGAGCTGGATTAACCGAATTTAAAATTCCAAGAGACTTTGGCAATACCTTATTGGCTTTCCAGAGTGCCGCAGTGAGAATAGCCGCACGGCATCTCAATAGAAGGAACGGGGTATTAATTGGCGATGTAGTTGGTTTAGGAAAAACCTTAATGGCGGTCGCCCTGGCCAGGGTATTCGAGGATGACTATGGCTTGGAAACCTTAATAATTTGCCCCAAAAATCTGGTTTCCATGTGGGAAGATTACCGGGATAAATATAGAATGCGGGCCAAAGTTATTTCCTTAACAAGGGTCCAGGCTGAATTGGAGGAGTTAAAAAGATATAGGCTGGTCATTATTGATGAAAGCCACAATCTTCGAAATCGAGAAGGGAAAAGATTTAAAGCTATTCAGGATTATATACAGAAAAATGATAGCCGCTGTATTTTATTGTCGGCAACACCATACAACAAAACCTACCATGACCTTTCCAATCAACTCCGTCTATTCCTGGAGGATGATAAGGATTTGGGAATCCGACCAGAGCGGTTACTAAAGGAGATTGGAGAAACAGAGTTTATAAGAAGGCATCAGGCCTCGGTTCGCTCTATCGCGGCATTTGAAAAGTCGGATTATGCAGATGATTGGCGCGAACTTATGCGTTTGTATTTGGTTCGTAGAACCCGGAGCTTTATCAAGGATAACTACGCGGAAACGGACCCAGATACAGAGAAGAAATATCTTCTTTTTGAAGACGGTCAAAAATCTTACTTTCCAGATCGGATTCCAAAAACAGTCAAATTTCAAATGAAAAAGGGCGATCACAACGATCAGTATGCCAAATTGTACGCTGATGAGGTTATTCATGCCATAGAGGATTTGTATCTGCCAAGATATGGCATGGGTAATTATGTAGCCCCAAGCCCCCACACGCCTCCAACAACACACGAAACAAAAATTCTGGACGATTTGTCTCGGGCAGGAAAACGATTGATGGGTTTTTGCAGAACAAGCCTTTTAAAACGCCTGGAAAGTAGTGGGGAGGCCTTTCTTCTTTCACTGGAAAGACACGCCTTAAGGAACTACATCTTTCTTCATGCAATCGAGCAAAACTTGGAAATTCCAATCGGAGCCGCTGATGCTGGCCTAATGGATACACAATCTTTCGATGAAGATTATGATTCTATGTTTCAGGATGAAAATAATGAAGAAGATGAAGATGGGCGGGAGGATTTTGAAGTAAACCATAAACTGAAAACCATTGACCAATTTCAAAAAAGAGCAAAGCAGGTCTACAAAATTTTCAGAACAAAGGGCAAACGGAGATTTCGCTGGCTTAGATCAGAGTTATTCGTAAAGGAATTTGCAGAAGATTTAGAGGAAGATTCTAAAAACATTATTAAATTGATTAGTTCCTTTGGAGGCTGGGATGCTGAAAAGGATGCAAAGTTAAATGCTCTCCACGATTTGCTAACCAACAAACATCCTACTGAAAAAATTTTGGTTTTTAGCCAATATGCAGACACAGTTCGATACCTCGAAAGGGAACTAGGCAAACGAGATTTAAATAAATTTTCCGGTGTAACCGGTGACAATGAAAACCCAACCAGTTTGGCTTGGCGGTTTAGCCCGGTGAGCAATGAAAAAACCGATAGGGTGAGTAAAGATCAGGAATTAAGAGTTCTATTAGCCACGGATGTTCTCAGCGAAGGTCAAAACCTCCAGGATTGCTCTATTGTCGTAAATTACGATCTTCCATGGGCAATTATCAGGCTTATCCAAAGAGCAGGGCGCGTGGACCGTATTGGCCAGAAGTCAGATAAGATTTTTTGTTATTCCTTTCTCCCAGCCGAAGGTATTGACCAAATTTTAAATCTGCGTGGTCGGGTTCGCCAACGTCTGCGGGAAAATGCTGAAGTGGTGGGTACGGATGAGGCCTTTTTCGAAGATGAGGACAGCCAGGCAGTATTGGATTTATACAATGAAAAAAGTGGGATTTTGGACGGAGATGATGACAAGGAGGTTGACCTCTCCTCCTACGCCTACCAGATATGGAAGAATGCCATTGAGGCCGATTCATCTTTAAAGTCTACCATCGAGAAGCTTTCCAACGTTGTTTATTCTACAAAAGCCTATAAGCCGGAACCGGAACGCCCCGAAGGAGCTTTGGTTTATGTTCGCACAGCCAGCGACCATGACACTCTAGCTTGGGTTAATCAAGAAGGACTGAGCGTTACAGAAAGTCAATTTGAAATTCTTAAAGCCGCCGAATGCGAACCTAAGACTCCAGGGTTGCCTCGCCATGAAAAGCACCATGAAATTGTCCAAAAAGGAGCGGAGCATATTGCTCAGGAGGAAAAAAATACGGGAGGGTCACTTGGGCGACCCACAGGAGCCCGATTTAAAACATATGAAAGGTTAAAAAACTATCTTTCAGCAGTTGAAAATACTCTTTTCGCTACAGACGCTCTCAAACGAACCATTGACGATATTTATCGTTTCCCATTGCGGCAAACGGCCACAGACACCTTAAACCGCCAGTTAAAAAGCGGAATTTCTGACGACCAGTTGGCTGAGTTGGCGGTCCAATTAAGGGAAGAAGATAGGCTCTGTATCATTCATGATGAAACGCATCCCCATGAGCCAAAAATAATCTGTTCCATGGGGTTATGGAATAAATAATCTTTGACAACGCTTATGACCTTCAATCAAGACAAAGTCCGCACTCATTTAAAAACGGCAAACTTTCAAAAGCTGTTTATTGAGGAATTGGGATGGGATAACCCATCTACCGATCAAGAAATTACCGTGGATGGGGAAACAATGCCCCTGAAAGCGGTGGCTCAAAAAAGAGGTCTTGCCGTATTTAAGTGTGACTTTCTCAATAATGGCAAAATCCCTGACAGCAATTTCCGCCGCAAAATTGATAATCAATTGACCAAGTATGTCCGTGAGCACCTGATTATTTTCGTTTCTGAAAATAATGACCGCCAGGAGTGGCAATGGGTCCGGCGCGAACCCGGCCAAACATCTGCCCTTAGAACAGCCTCCTTTAATCAAAGCCAATCTGGTGAGGTGTTAATCCAAAAACTTCGCGGGCTCTACTTCAGTCTGGATGAGGAAGAAAAGCTTACCTTGGTGGACGCAACCAGCCGTGTACGGGCGGCTTTTGATGTCGAAAGGGTTACCAAACGCTTTTATGACCTTTTCAAGAAAAAGCATGACAAGTTTTTATCATTTATCAAGGGGATTCCTGATGATGAATTTCAGCGGTGGTATGCCTCTGTAATGCTCAACCGCATCATGTTCATCTATTTTCTTCAAAAGAAGAACTTCCTTGACAACGATCCCAACTACCTCCGTACCCGCCTCAATTTGGTTAAAGAAAAGAAAAAGGGTGGTTATTACAAAACTTTCTTATGCCCTTTGTTTTTTGAAGGTTTCGCAAAAAAGGAAAAAAACCGTCCTAAAGAGTTCAGGGATTTGTTGGGCAAAATTCCTTATTTAAATGGCGGGCTGTTTTTGAAGCATCAGTTGGAAGACCTGTATGGGGACAAAATAGACATTCCAGATAAAGCATTTGAGGATTTATTCGAATTCTTTGACCAGTATCAATGGCATCTTGATGAAAGGCCTTTACGTCAGGACAACGAAATCAACCCGGATGTTTTGGGATATATTTTTGAAAAATATATCAACCAGAAACAAATGGGAGCCTACTATACCAAGGAAGATATTACCGATTATATCAGCAAGAACACCATAATCCCTTGGCTGTTCAATACGGCCAGCAAAAAATGTGAAATAGCCTTCGACAAGGGAAGTTATCTCTGGAATTTGTTACAGTCCAATCCCGACAAATATATATTCTCCGCTGTTCGACACGGGTGTGACCTAGAACTCCCCTCCAATATTTCTAAGGGTCTTGCCGATGTTTCCAAAAGGACCGACTGGAATAAATCCGCCCCACCTGAATATGCTTTGCCTACGGAAATATGGCGGGAAGTGGTAGCACGCCGCCATCGCCATGAAGAAACCAAATCTGCAATAACAAATGGCGAAATTCAATCTATAGAAGACTTCATCACCTTTAATTTGGACATTCGGCAGTTCGCTCGCGACGTGATTGATGGGGCCGAGGGCCCGGAACTTGTTCGGGCATTTTGGAAGGCTATAAATGAAATCACCGTACTCGACCCGGCTTGCGGATCAGGTGCCTTTTTATTTGCCGCCCTTAACATCTTAGAGGATTTGTATGAAGCCTGCCTGGAACGAATGCAGGGATTTGTAAATGATTTGGATTCCAATGGAAGTAGAAAGGTAGCAAAGCTAAAGGATTTTAGGGATATCCTTGAGCGAATTTCCAGCCACCCAAATGAAAAATATTTTGTCTATAAATCAATCATTATCAAGAACCTGTTTGGTGTGGATATTATGGAAGAGGCAACCGAAATTTGCAAACTACGCCTTTTCCTAAAGCTTGCCGCGCAACTGGAGAGTCCGGATCATATAGAACCCTTGCCTGATATAGATTTCAATATAAAGGCTGGGAACTCTTTAATAGGGTATACATCTGAAACGGACATTAAAAGATCAAAAACTTTTCAAAATGCTGACGAGCAGCTTGGTTTTGAATTTGACGATAGGTTGGAACAAATTAAGAATAAAAGTGAGGACTTAGATTCAGCGTTTGTTGGATTCAGAAAACAACAAACCGATATTGGTGGGGAAATCACACTAAAACATAAGGAAGATTTAAAAGCCCGCCTTTATGACTTAGAAGAGGAATTAAATACTTATTTATGCCAGGATTATGGGATAGACCCTGATATCCAGTCTTCATATAAAAATTGGAAGGCAAGCCATAAGCCCTTTCATTGGTGGCTTGAATTTTATGGGATTATGAATAATGGCGGATTTAATGCGTGCATCGGAAACCCCCCTTATGTGGAATACAGCAAAGTAAAAGGAGATTACACCTTAAAAGGATTCAAATTAATAGGCACAGGAAATTTATACTCAATATTTATTGAAAAATTCAATTCTGTTTTAGAAAAAAATGGCTTATGCGGCATTATTGTTCCTATTAGTTCTGTCTCAACCCCCAGGATGGAACCATTAATGAAATTTATGGATCAAGGGTTTTCTTTATTATTTGCAAGCAATTATGCAGTGCGCCCGGATAAATTATTTGTTGGGGTTGATATGAATTTAACCATCTTCATAGGGAAAAAAGGAAAGCAGAGCAATAATCAGATTTTTTCAACCAAATACACCCGTTGGTTTAGTGAATTTAGACCTTATTTATTTCAAAGCCTGGTTTTCTCTAAAACTCATTTTTTAAAGTCTGGGGAATCAGTTGCAATTCTTAAATTAGGCAATCAATTAGAATTGGGGATCATAGAAAAGATAATGTCATTTCAAAATATTGGTCTTATAGAGCAGAGGTCAGGAGGATCTGAGGTAATTTATTATCACAGCGGTGGAAGATATTTTAGAAAGGCCATAAAGAAAAAACTTTCCAACGAGTACAAGGAGCTTTCATTAAAGGAAAATTGGGGTGACCCTTTAATTTGTGTCCTTTCCTCTTCGCTTTATTATTTCCTTTGGCTTGTAACATCAGATACCTATCATGTTACCAAAGGAGATATACATATTTTGACAATACCAGAAACCCTCAAAGAGGATAGGAAAATCCCTAGGCTTTCCAAAAGACTTCTTGATGATTTATGGTCTAATGCAGAAACAAGAAATCGCAACCGTGCTGATGGGTCACAGCAACAAGAAGTTAATTTTAAAGTAGGAAAATCAAAGGCCATAATTGATGAAATTGATCATATTTTAGGCAAACATTATGGCTTGAAGGAGGAGGAATTAGATTTCATTATTAACTATGATATTAAGTATCGATTGGGCCCTTCTGAAATCGAAAAATCCTAAATTTTAGGAACCTCCAAAATGAATAAATGGATTACAAACGAGATTAATGGGAACTTAAGTTTTTGCAATTGTATCCTTTCCATCTTAAAGGATGCCTATAGGGTTGATGTTGCAGTTAGTTATGTATTGTTAAGTGGATGGGAGCTTCTAGAACCAAGACTGAAATCGATGCCAAGAGGTTCAGTGCGCTTGCTTATAACTGATCAACTTAATATTACACAACCAGAAGCATTAAGGCGTGCGCTGGCATTGGGAATAAATTTACGTAATTTCGATGGTCGTTTTTATCACCCAAAAACTTACATAGCCTATGGGAAAAAAGGTGGCCCTAAAATTGGAATCCTTGGGAGTGCTAATATTAGTGAATCTGGCCTCACCAAATCTGTTGAAGCGGGGGTAATGACCAAGGACAAGGTATTATTGAATGAAATGAAGCTTTGGTTTGAGGGTATGTTTACAGATAATACTTTAAGCAAAAAAATAAATAGAAAATGGATTGATAAACTTGAAATTGAGTGGTTGCAAGCGGCGAAAAAGAGGGCTAAGGGGGTAAAGTTAAGGGCTCCTTCTAGAAAAAGAAAGAGAGCAAAAAGGGCTGTCTCTTTAGAAGAAAACGAAATACTTGAAGATATATTTGCAACCATTCGACAGCCTATCGGAAATTTAAGTTTTGACCAAGCGGCTAATAACATTAGAAATCTTGACAGGGCTCATAATGTTTTAAAGCGGTTTCCAAGAGTTAATCCCAAGGAAAAAAGTGAATTGCACCTATTGGGTTTTATGAATGAAGATGGCCTAACCGAACTTGGGAAAAATGGGAAATTGGCAAAAAATATACAGACGCTAGCGTTGGCTTGGTGTAAATGGGTTGCCAATCAGACAGATGATGAATTAGCAAAATTTAATATCCGACTTATTAGTTTTAAAAATTCCGCTACTCAATTCTGGAAACTAAAACCAGAAGTATCTAATTTCTTTTTAGACAATCTTCACTCGCAAAACGATAAGGGCCTTCTTCAAACTATTGAGCTACTTTGCAATGGCAGTAAGGTTAGCCTTGGGCTTTCTTTGGCTGACTTAAAAGTAATTGCACCTAAAATAATTGAAGGCACCCAATTTTCTGAATTTGTGGGAAAACGAGTACAGGGTTATTTAAATAATAAAGGAAGCCGGAGTTGGAGCGGAGATGATCGGAAGATCATATTAATTGCTTGGAAAAAGGCTGCCAGTAAGAAGAAAAATTAGGAGGGGAATAGTAACAAAAATTTTTTGGGAGAATAAAACTATTGATATTCGCGGTGTTTCTTCTTTTCTAAAAGGTTTAAAAAGATTAGGGCTATTTTGTTCCAATAAGTGCCCAGGGGAAATCATTTTAAAATGTCAGGATTGGGCGAATGGATTGTCACCATCAGATGCCGTAGTTATTGGTGGGTTTCATACGCCGATTGAGAAAGATGTTTTACGAATTTTGTTAAGGAGCAAACATCCTGTAGTGATTTGCCCTGCCCGTTCATTGACCAAAATGCGGTTGTCTGCATCATGGAAAGAGGCCCTTGAAGCGGGGAACCTTTGCCTTGCTTCCGACTTTCCCAAATCCATCACCCGAGCCACCAAGGAGACCGCCGAACAGCGCAACCATTTCGTGGCCAGCTTGTCCAATTCGGTTTTCATTCCCTATGCCGCCCCAGGCAGTAAAACAGAAGCCTTGGCCGAAGCTCTTTTAAAGAAAAAACTTTTCGTCTATACTTTCAACAGTCCCTACAACAAAAACTTGCTAGGTTATGGAAGTAAACCGATACAATAAATTAATATGAGAGTTATCTTGGGCGTGGTGTAACTCGAAGCCTTTGTTCGATTTCCTCGTATATAGGAATTTCCAATTCAGATTCAATCGTAATTGCGATCCCATAACGAACAGCCTCTTCAATTCCTCCGGCGTCCTCCTTGCACCATACCTTTAACGACAGGTGCCCATCATCAATAAAAGGAACGGCTCTATTGCCATGATACCGTTCGTGAAAAATTGTACCTTTTTTGACCGAAGCGTCGGCAGGCTGATCGCCTTTTCTTCTTTCAACACCTAACGCGGTTAAGGGCTCGTCAGGAGATGCTTCTAGTTTTACACATCGATAACTTTGGTGCCCCGGCTTTACCGGTGAGAACCAAGCAAGGGTGATGTTGAGTGCGCGCGGGTCAGTAACTCGTTCAAGCGAGGAGGGTAGAGGTATTCGGTAATTATGTGCCTGATTTGGGGGAAGTTCCCCATAGCCGACGAGAGTAGCCCGGTTGTTAGCACATTCCATGGCCTCAAGAATATTAGGAACCCCAAAACCCAAGAAGCGGGTTACATTTTCCGCCCGTTCAACAAATCGCCGACCATCATCAGGCCCACAGATTTCTTTTAAAAGATCAGACTTACCATTCCATTGAGCACGGTGAACTAAAAGGGTTTTCACAACCACAGCATAAAATTCAGGAGGCATGTCAACCAATAAAGAACCTCCGTCCCGATCCATTAGAGCATCAAAAATTCTGTGTGCTGCACGTGTGGCCAGGGCCGTTGCCGAACTCGTACCATCACTTAGTGCGGTCTTACCCAATTGCCCTTGGCCAGATGAATCTGGAGTCGCAACGCTCAGTCCATAGAGCCGTTGCGGTTGACCAAATCGCAATTCAATTCCACCCCCGGAGCTTCCCATCCGCACATGTTCCCTACCTCCCGGAAGAAAGATTTCTGGTTTGACCGTTCGACGATATCCCAAACCCAAGGCGGAGCTTGCATTGGGTAACTCATGATCGTCAAACGGATCAACGGCGTTCGGTATTTGAGAGCGGGTAACTATGTTGTCATGGTGTTGTCCTCCTATTGTTAGCACATTGAGAGCCTCCGCCGGAGAAAGGATTGTCCGCTCATGTTTGACTGTATTAAGTGCTTCCAAGACAGCTCTTTCACGGTCGGTAGCAGAAGCTCTCTCGAAATCACCCCAGGTATTGAAATGATTTAAACGAAGAGGTTCAGGTACATTCCCACCACTTACCAAAAACAGAATTCCGTATTGATTTGACAAAAAATCTAAAAGCCGGGCAAGGGGACTTACTAGGCGTGTGAACGGTCTGCGAACGTCACCAATTGATAGGTTCACCAAAAAAACCGTTGGAGCCGCCGCTTCTTCACCTGAACTTCCTTTCATTCTTAGAATGGCGCGATATATCGTATCAATAACCAGCCTGCCACCGTCAGTCCGTTCCTGGTTATCATTTTCCTGAGCGAACATAATTGGACGAACATAGAGAGAATGATGGAGCGGGGCCTCACCAGCATTTAAGTCTCCATGCAGGATAAGAGATGCCATGGCTGTACCATGAATCCGTCTCGACACAATGGCAAGGCTTTCTAAATTATCTGGATCATCGATACTCAGACGTTGGTCTAGTAGATTGTGTCCTTGAAGGGGTACCCCGTCCAAAAGAGCAGCGATCGGCAGGTTGTTTTCTGGGGCTCCAGTCCGATCTTCCAAATCCTGTGGTTCTATTTCTTCAGGTTCCAACTCATTAATCAGCAAGCTTTGAGGACGCAGAAACATTACTTCATCGGCAAGAGCCAGATGGACATCCCTACGTTCCATAAGTGTTGAAACTGCCTGTGCTGGTATGTCAATCAGCGCACCATGATAAGCAATTTCACTGATTGCCGCTTCATGAACGATTTGCCCTCCAGCTTCGTTAACATGCTCCATGAGCCGATTTGAAGCTTCTTGCCTTTGGTTTTCCGTTTGATGAAACCAGAGTTCAACCTCTGTCCTTACAGGCCGCGTTGGATCCCTCTGAATCTCATCATTCCAATATTCTATGGTTTCGTCTAGAATTCTGTCTTCGGCTCCCCAGGGTCTGAGCACACGCAGTTGTGAGAAAACCTTCTCAAAGGGGGTAAATCCTCTCCCAAGCCTTTCGCCACGTGCCCACCGCTCCCAAAGGCTTAATAGTTCATCGAAAGCACCCCTTGTTGGCATAGCCAAGTAGAAACGACCTGGCACATCCTTGTCTTCTCTTGCAGTTCCTTCTCGCCCTTTTCGATTATCCTCGACTGCGAATAGATCATCAGGTGGTTCTTTAGTATCGTATTCAGCCATGAACTCAAGCCCAGGAACCTTGCTTGCAGCCTTTACGAAGTCATCAACAGAACCAGCAATTTCAAATACGATTACCCGATCCGGTGCAAGACTACTGGGGTCGTCACGAAGTTCCATACCACCAGTGGCATTATCCTGTAGAGTTTGACGCAATCTTTGAAAAACAGGTTGGAACCGCCCGACTTGAGTTCTGCGGTCTGGCTTTCGAATTGGCCCACCGCCACCGGCACCGCGTGGTGGTTCAATCTGTTCAGGCGTCGGAAGAATCAGTAATGGTCTTTCTGCCATCGGTTTTTCCTTCTTTTTGATAATTCTTTGCCTCCGCACGCTCCATCCAGATGTTGATTTGATCGGATACGATGGTCTTTAGAGACTTTTCTCCAAAGGAGAGGACATGACGCCTTTGAACATCAAGACAGAATTGTTCAATTTCAGCATAACTGACCTTACCAAGTTTTTTTGCAATGTTGGCGGGAGAGTATCCTAGATTATCGTTAAAACGTTGGGTAAAACTTTCAATATAACGGCCTAGAGCTTTTTGTGTTGGCATAGGAAGATTAAGGCGAAGCTGAAAACGACGCCAAGAAGCTCGATCCAACAATTCAGGATGATTGGTTGCCCCGGTGACGATTGTGTAGCTGGGCAAATCATCAACCTGCATTAACAAAGATGTAACAACACGTTTAATTTCTCCAGTCTCGTGAATGTCACCTCTTTCTTTGCCAATAGCGTCAAATTCGTCAAAAAATAGGACGCAAGGAGTAGTCCGGGCATAGTCGAATACTCTTTTCAAACGGGCGGCGGTTTCTCCAAGGTAACTTCCTATCATGGCCTCGTACCGGACCACGAATAGCGGGACCGCGATGGACTCTGCAATTGCTTCGGCCAAGCTAGTTTTACCAGTTCCTGGTGCCCCTACTAGCAGAATACGGTGACGTGGCTCCAGTCCATTTGACCTCAATAAATCAGCGCGCTGCTGCTCCTCTATAAGTTGTTCAATGGCGAGAATTACTTTGTCCGGCAGGATAAGGTCCGTTAATTGCCTTTTAGGCGTAACTTCAGCAATGAAATCACGACTTTTTGCCGATAAATCATTTACTGGAGTCACAGCACGTGAGTTTACTCCATTTGTCTGAACGGCCCGGGTTAAACGGTCTGCTAAAACGTTATGTTGTTTCGCCCGTTCCTCTGCAATTATCGCTTCAACAGCTTTTTGAAATCCATGTTTGTCGCCACTCGCGCTTGATTTTACTAAATTTATTAAAAGATCACTTCGCGCCATTGCCAGTCCTCCTATAATTTAGTCGATGGCCACGGCGATCCCTCAATTCTGATTCTGGTATTTCAATTCCTATGGCTTGAAGACCACGTAACACCAATGTTCTTATGTTTTCCCCCCGGTCTGCACCCATCATGGCTACCTGACGCCGAATAGCTTCTGGAACCATTATTTGTATAGGGACCTCTTTGGGCTTTTCCGGTGTACCGTTCCTCCGTTTTTTTTGGGATTTATTCATGGTCATTTTCTTTCTCGAGACACTTGTCTGAGTTGCCATATCAACCTCTCTTAAATCATGATTTTATAACATCATGAATTCATGAGCAATATTGAAAACAAAAAAAGGGTTAATATTTATCGTGAAAAAATTGGTGATAATTATCTGGAAAATTACAACAAGTAGGAATTAATTCCTGCGTAATCGAACAATGTATCTTCTGCAAAATAATCGTTAACCCTCTCTTAATAACGCCATGATATTCTCAACTTAGCGTTGAGTAATGAAAATAGAGAGGGCAAATGGTAGCAAAAGATCAAACAGTAAATATAAAAAACCATTGTGGCCCTATGGTCACTGACTTTTTAAAGGAAAAAATGGGCCTCTGCAAAATGGCCTTTAAGGAAGTTTCTCCCCCACCTGCAACCTCATCAATCAATCCCAATATGGTCAAATTGGCCGAAGAAACTAAGAACCAACTGGCCAATAACCTTTTGTCCAAAGGCACCGGGGCAGACAACCTTGATGAGTTAAGGAAAACTCGTCAGGCCCAATTCGATGCCATCTTCAAGGATGGACCTTCCTGATAAATCCTTCTTTACCTTTTCCAAAGGATATTCTGCCAGAATGAGGCATGACCTTTTATGCCTATTTGCTCCTTAGCGAAAACGGAAAAACCTATGCTGGCCAGACCAAAAACCTGAAAAACCGTCTGGCTCATCACAACAGTCCCAAAAATAAAGGCTACACCAAAGGCCAGAAATGGTATCTCCTAGCCGCCTGGCCATTTGTAACACGGTATGAAGCCCTCGTGTTTGAAAAAGGCCTGAAATCCACCAAACTCCGCCGCCGGATCATTGAAAACCTCCCCCGTACCCGCATCCTGATAGGGCGGCATGACATTCCCTTTCCGGAAATTTCTCTGAATTAGTCTGATATTTTTTTCCCAATGCGGTAAGGATTGGGGAATCATTTCTTCCTGCTTTTGGTCTTCCCCTCCTTTGGTGGTTTCTCAAATACCTCATGCGTTTTATAGCCGCCCGCGCCGCCGCGTCAATGGGCTGGCCCGCTCCATTCGCGTTCCGCTCCCGTGTGGCCCATGACACTGCGGCTTTTTCGTTCGGCGTTCTTTTCCGCATGTTTTGAGAAAACCATTCACAAAGGAGAGAACAATGAACGACCAAAATAAAATTGCAGAATTGAATGATCTATGCCGTACCGCACCCGGAATTGCCGGGCAGTGGTATCAGACTCCCGGAATTTGTGCTTTGCCGGAAGAGGATCAGTCCGCCATTCGAGAAAAGGTGGAGCGGTTCAGGGATTTCAATGAAGACAATGATCCTTATGGCGAGCGCGATTTTGGAGCCTTCGAATACAAGGGCCAAAAAATCTTTTGGAAAATTGATTGCTACGCCCCGGACATGAAATGGGGAAGCGAAAATCCAGCCGATCCATCTCAGACCGTTAGAGTTCTCACCATCATGTTAGCCGAGGAGTATTGAGCCATGAATACAAATATTCAGATTTTAGAAATTGTCTGGCGCGGGCTTCAAGTCCGCGTTAGTTTCAATCCAGAATATTCTAAAACTTTTAAAGACCTCTATGGCTATCCCCTCGGCCATTTGGAAGTGATGGTCATTTCGCCGGAACGGTTTCCACTTCCCATTTCAGAAACGGGTTACAAATCTTCTTTTCTCTCACCAGAAGATGTTTTGGCCGAAGGCGGCCCTGCCAATTATGTTCAGGCCTGGCTGGATCACGCCGCCCAATCGCCCACCTGGAAGGAAAAAGAAGAAGCGGCAAAGCAAATGGTCCTCTTTTAGCTTTTAAAAGACCATTTAAAAAGGCCGCCTAGAAGGGGCTTTTGCCGCTTGAAGTGCTTTTCTTTGTGCGTTCACCGAAATTTTACTTTTCATTAAGCGTTGTTTTGTAGCCTTTTGGCGAACCTCATCATTGATGAGCAAAAGAAAGAAAATCACGAAGAGATGAGAGAGATCCAAAAAAGACTTTTCCTGAAAACTGGCATTTGAAAAAGAACGAGATAACGTAGACATTTTATTTTTCCTCTTTTTTTAGGCCCGATCCATTCAGGCCTTTCTTGAGGACACCGCTCAGCAATAGAGATGCGCTAAGGCTCCCCACCACATGGGGCCCATGCCTAGCCTAAAGCCGCAGATATGATGCTAAACCGGTGATTGAAAGGTCTTGGATTGGACCTATGAGGACAAAGGAATGAAAACTCCTCGTATTTTAATAAATCCGTTTGTTTCAATAATGTTAATAATTTTTCGCCAGAATAGAGGGATACAACTTGTGGTTTTATACAAAAGGATAGAACAATGAAATTAGAATACGGCAAACGCCGCTCCACCCGCCTCCGTCGTAATAAAAAACAAGAAGAGCCGGACCTTGAAAAGTCTACAAAACCAGAACAGGTCTTTAACAAAACTTCTTCTGGTCAAACCCTTGAGGCCGGGTCGAAACCGGATAGTCCTGCCCAAAACCTTACAAAAATAGATAAATCACCATTACGATCAGACTTTGATGATAAAAACGTCATTGATCCCATTCTCAAGCTTGAAATGGATATAGAAGCGGCACAGGAAGATCACCGAAACATGATCAAGGCCAACCAACTTATCCGCCAAGGTGATATTAAGGGCTTGGAATATCTTTTGGGAAAAGAAAGGGCGGCAGAGCTTCAAAATCCCGGATTTAATGACAAACCCGGATTTCCTGAATTCAAATTAAAAGAAAGCTATGCCAGAATTTGCAAAATGAAAATCCATTTGGAAGAACTCCAAGATGGACAAGATTGGGTCAATATTGATTTCAAGTCTTACGCTGGACACGTTTATGAAGATTTAAAGGAAAACCGTATCCGCATCATCTTTAATAAAAAGCCCCCCGCAGGATTAAGAGCACGCTTGAAGGCCAACGGCTTTAAGTGGTCCCGCTCCCTTGAAGCGTGGCAAAAGAAATTGACTGAACGCCCCCATCATCTTTTTGAAAGGACCAGAGGGGAAGAAGGATGAACTATATCCTAATTGACAAAAGACCTATCCCCTGCGCGGATGAAGATTTATGGAAGGCCTGGTGCCAGAACAATGAAAAAGTCCTATTAATGGAACACCTTGGATACTACTGCTTTAAAATCGAATTTATGCCCCGTCCCATGGAATTCCCGAATTGCCAGACATTTAAATTCTTCAAGGTAATGGTTTGTGTAAATAACCTCGTGTCCTTTATTTCATTTCACGCTACCTGGGAAAAGGCTGAAACCCGATTTGACCAATTGAGACAAAAATATCAAAGGACCATTCATTAAATCCCCCTTCCCTTTCCTCCCTCTTCATTTTCCTTCTTTCCCCCGCCCTAGCAACAGGTGATGCGCTAATGGGTTGATCGGCTTTTTTCGGGTCGATCATGGCCCTCCTTTGTTGGTTTTTTCAAGTCTCCATGCATCGTTAGCCGTCCGCGCCGCCGCGTCAATGGGCTGGCCCGCTCCATTCGGTTCCCTCCCGTGTGGCCCATGACCCTGCGGCTTTTTCGTCCGGCTGTTCCTCTCCGCATGTTGAAAAAACCTTCACAACAAAGGAGTGGAACCATGAAAAATACGATCCCGAAAGCCGACATTTACACCCGCATCACCAATCAAATTGTTGCCGATCTGGAACAGGGTGTCCGGAGCTGGGTGAAACCGTGGCATTGCGACCACATGGACGGCAAAATCACCCGTCCTCTTCGCCACAACAGCGTCCCCTATACTGGCATCAATATCTTAAGCCTTTGGTCCTCCGCAATGGCACAGGGATTTGCATCCCCGACCTGGATGACCTTTCGACAGGCAAAAGAGTTGAATGCCAGTGTACGCAAAGGCGAAAAGGGCTCTCTCGTGGTCTATGCCAACAAAATCACCCGCACCGATGAAAATGAAAACGGGGAGGAATTGGAAAGAGTCATTCCCTTCCTGAAAGGTTACACGGTTTTTAATGTCGAGCAGATTGACGGCCTGCCCGAAAATTATTACGAAAAACCCACACTGCGCTTTGACGCTGTGCAACGGATCGACCACGCGGAAGCCTTCTTCAAGAATACCGGCGCAGATATCCGGGAAAATGGCAATCGTGCTTATTACGCGGTTGAGCCTGACTATGTACGGGTACCGCCCATAGAGGCTTTCACCAACCCCGAAAGCTACTATGCCACCCTGGCCCACGAGTGCACCCACTGGACGCGCCATCCTTCACGCCTTGACCGGAGTTTCGGTCGTAAAAAGTGGGGCGATGAAGGCTACGCGAAAGAAGAACTCGTGGCTGAACTCGGGGCCGCTTTTCTTTGCGCCGATCTTGAATTGACTTTGGAGCCCCGCGATGATCACGCTTCTTATATCGCCTCCTGGCTGAAGGTACTCAAGGACGATACGCGGGCCATTTTCCACGCCGCCGCTCATGCACAGCGCGCAATTAATTTTCTCCACAGCTTTCAGGAGGAAACCGTCGGGGCGGCTTGACCGCCCCTTTTCAACAAAGGGTATTTATATCTCTTTAATGTCTTCCATCTTATTCATTGTTCATTTAAATTTTCCCCATTCTTTTAGTTCCACCCAATTTTTATTATCAAAACACTTGCCCGAACCAAATTTAATCTCTACTAAGATAATGTTGTATCTCTGAATACCATCGTGGCCTATGGGCCGGATGGCAATGTTATGTCCAGGGTTTCGGCCTAAAACCATTGCGCCTTCTCGATGGTTTGAGAGGTACAACCGTCCGGCTCACCAAGTCCGGGCGCAATGAACCCAGACTGAGGTGTAAATGGTAAAAAAAGATTTGAAGGGAATTGACTGTAATGTTGGAAGGAAAATTAGGGAAGCCAGAGAAACGAGGGGAATCTCGCAGTCCAAATTGGCAGAGGAACTGGAGCTTTCCTTTCAACAAATCCAAAAATATGAGAAGGGAAAAAATAGAGTTTCCGCCAGCCGTCTTTATCAGATTGCAAAAATACTCAATCAGACGGTCAGTTATTTTTATGAAGAACCGAACCACCATTGGCCGGAAAATAGAGGCCGAGACTTTCATAAATGGCTTAATCTATATGAAAAAACCTCACCAAGTTTAAGAAATGTCCTATACAAAACTCTCTCAAAGGAAATCTCCTGAAAAGGAACCCTATTATTAATTATCTAAGCTCGCGTAGGGAAAAGCTTTTCTTTAGTTTCAGAGCTTTGGATAATACATTTATCAACAAACACCACGACAAACCAAATCATAAATATAATTATAACTATTCCTATCCATGGTGATTTTTCGATAATTACGGTTATTGTATCCATTGACATTACATTGAGAAATTGGGAAATAAGGCCCAGGACTATTAAGGGAGACATGGCAGCAAAACTTCCAACCAAGGACCCTAAAATACAATTCCACAAAAGAATGAGAAATAATAAAGATGACTTAAGAGGTCCTTCACTATTTACCCCCGTTCCAAAATAATTATTCCACCAGTTATTTTTGGACATGTTGAAAGAGGAAAGGATAATGACACCAATAGGAAGGCAAAAAAACAAACCTTGATGGACCGTATCCTGAACCAAAAAAAAATTTTTAACTTTTAAAATCCCCGTATCTCCCCAAATTATTTTTATCACGGTGAAATAACAAAGGCCGCAAAAAACAACAATCGAAGTTGATAACCCAACGCATTTAAACAATATATTTTTGTCCGGCCCGCCTTCTCCGATATCAATTGGTTTGGATTTTTCACTATTCATCATGCCCTCCACAATAAAATTTTCAGACTCTCCTTGATTTGGCTCTTCCCCCAGTCGCCCTGATTGCCCCTTAATCTTCTTTTCTATTTTTTTTAAGAGAATATCGGCAATGATCAAGGCTAAATAAAAGAGTGTTATAGAGTGAAACCACTTAAACCAAGTTGTATTTTGCCACAAGTCAATCCAGGGACTTCCAAGAAGAGGGTTAATAAAATCTCCGCAGGCAATAAAAATTAAATTAACAAGAATAAATGAAAATAAAATAAGCCAAAATTGAATGGTTGAAATTTTCCAACGAAAAGGGCTAAAGATTTTATCTGTGATTGAAATTTCCTCTCGATCAATATCATAAAAGGAGAATAGAAAATCCCTGAATCCCAGGTCCCGTTTTCCAAAACGCAATTTCCATGGAAAATCCAGAACGGCTTTATTCAAATTTGCTAGATATAGAATTCCCAACCCGCCCAATCCTCCCAGAACAACCCCAGGAACCATACCCTTCAGATCTATTAAAAGAAGTCTGAAACAGGGCCAGTTCGATTGGGGGTCGCAGGGCTTAAAGATATAGTTCAACGGGTCCGGTGCGAAAGTATAGAAAAGTGGAATAGCAATAAAAAAAGCAATCACCCAATGAATGAGCCCCAGAATTAAACGGAAATATCCATCCTTTTCCAAACGCCAACCCTGATGGAATCCGGGAACTTTTTCGGATCGGACTGCAAATCGAAAAACCTTAAATAAATCAAAAACACCCTTGGCTATTACGGCGTAAATAACAAGAAAAGTTGTGCCAACGAAAGCGGGCCAAAAATTTTTTGCGTCTCCCAACCAGGATTCTATATTTCCTGGTGGATTGATAAAGTCCCAGTGCCCGAGTATTTTATGTAAAAGAGAAGATGAATAAAAAAGAAGATAAACAAATCCTGTTCCTGCAAATATACCGCATACAACCACCCATAAAAATTCCTTCAAAGGCCATCTGGCTTTTTCTTTTTCCGTCATGGGCCAGTCAGCCCGGTCCAAGTCTGAAAAGTCCAGAACTTGGGCGGATGCGCCTTCCCACTCATCAGGAAACCAAACATTCATTTTGTCGCCAATGTCATTTAATCGCACATTGAGCTTATTGGCAGTGATTGCTCCATGGATTTCGGGAAAAACAATATAATCCAGGCCATGTGCAAACCGGAACTCAAAACTCTCCGCATACTGGCCTGAAGGTGTTATGTTAAAAACATGGCCCTCACTTCTGGGAAACTTTTTCCACAGCCCCCAGGGAGGCTTTACCTTAATAAGGTAATGATTAAAAACAACAGAAACTTTAGTCCGCAATAAAAAAGGCAGACCATATTTGTAAAATACAATCCAGCCTCCCAGATAAGGCGTAATTTTAATAAATAGAATCCAGAAAATAGATCCAAGTGGAGGGGGCCGGTACGTATATTCCCAGAGACCCCGAAATTTATATAATATCCAGACAACAATAACCAGACAGCCCACGCGCCCGACTTTCCAACAAAGTTGTTGCATAGCTGGTGTAATATAACGGGCATGAATCTGTACTTCCTTTTTTTCCGGAATGATCCTTGTAGACGGCCAACCCGTATAGGCAAGTTTTTTAATGATCGCCATCAAGGAGACCCTTAAATTGTAAATAGCCTGGGCTTTCGGGATTATAATGTTCCACTCGTTGAATAACCATTCCTACACCGTCTATAAGAACAAGCTGGCGTTTTAAGTTATCACTCCGCCCAAAATATCGGGCTGCCTCATCAACGGTAACCAGATCATGATGTTCAATGTGGGGAACAATCGGCTGATGCTCCTTTCCTGACAAGGACGGTTCATCACGTTGTCGCTTAATTTCAAGGGCCGTTTTGCCGAGTCTTTTTTGTATATATTCCAGCGTTGTTAAATCATTATTTCCAAAAAACTGGATGACACCGGCATTACCCATGAATGTTTCCCACCGATCCCGGTACAAGGATTTTAATTGTCCCAAATCTTGTAAAATGGGCCAAAGCTTTACCCCAAATCCAGCAATCTGGCCCGCCGCATCTTCAATCTGTTTCATATAGCCCAAGATGGGAAACTCATCTAGACAGAGCAATACCGGTAGGTCGGGTAATGTTTCCACCCTTTCCATCGCTTCAAGGACAAGATTGACAAAAAGACGAAGCCACCTGTTACATGCCCCCATTCGTCCCGCCGGAAGGCAAAGGTACACTGTCATTCCTTTTGGGTTGGTTTTAAGAGCGGTCAGGTCAAAATCATGATCCACAAGAACACTTTGCATGGAACCATATCCCAGAAACTTGATGTGCCGTCGGACAGTTGATAACACACTGTCCCGTTCCCTATCGGGCTTGTCAAAAAAGTCAACTGCCGCCGCTTCCAGGGCATCGGCAATATCATTCAAACGCTCTCCTTCCAATGAGGCTCTTTCTTTGAGATTTTGGACGTTGGCAAACATATCAAGCTTGAGAGCCTCCAGGGAAGTCACTTCTTCTTCCGGACCGTTTTCTTCTTCCCCGTCCCCCTCACTGAATTCCTTATCTTCCCTTAGGCTTTTTTGATTGATGGTCTGGAATACCGTCACCAGATTCCTGGGGCCAAATAAATTGGCTTTTGTAGCCACATGGAGAATAACCCCTTCAAGAAAATTCCGGGCACTTTCATCCCAATGGGGATCGGCGTATTGATTACCAATGACAAGAGCGTCAGCAATCAATCCCGCATCTTCTAAAAAGGTGGGATTATCCATTGTGAGAATGGACAGAGGATTATAGCTGGCCCTGCATTCTTCCAAATCTTTCCGGCACTTTTTAAAGGGATCAAGTATATAAACGTCCTGCCCCAGCCCCTTTTTTCTTCTTTGAGCTGTTAGATTGGCAAGCTCCCCCTTGGGATCAATAACAAGGCAACTGCCGCTATAATGAAAAAGATTGTTGGCAAGATGGACCGACTTGCCTGAACGGGAGCCCGCAACGGTCATGATATGGCGATCATCCTTGATACCCACCAGGTTTGATCCCAAAGCTCCAATCAAAATACTGTCCGGCTTATAGGGAAATCTTTGACGTATCGTTTCGGTATCCAGCCACTGCGCATTGGGGACCTGATACATTTCAAGGCCCACTCTTTTTTGCATATCCCGTATAGGAACACCCCTTGGCATGTCCCTGAAAATTTCCGCTTCAATTTTGGAATTATTCATATCCACCCGTTTATCCAAAGCCGGTTTAAGACAAAAAAGGCCCCATATTTTACCGATTTTCCCTGAAGTTTTCCTCCCTCTTTTTCGATCCGACGATCATGCGCCATGCCGGAAACCCTTGATGTTTCCCCACCCCTGTTCCCTCGGTCCATAAGTGTCCGATCCCTTTAGGCCTCCCCTTGAGATCGACCTGGAACCAGAAATAGCATGTCAAAAAGCGTTCTGATGTTCATCTCATAGCGGTCTTCGTTCAATATTTATCCTTAAATTAGCCGCGCCCGGCGGCTCCTCCTTATCTGTCTTTCTAGGACGTGCACCGTTCCCCGCAACAGCGTCCACCGGTTTTTTTCCCCGTCTGACGACTCCTCGCGCCCGCTTCGCTCCAAAAAAGACCGGTGGCCCTGCTGTCTTCCGCTGACGCTCCAGCCTTGGCAGGTGCGTGTTTCGGTTTTGCCCGTCCGCTATCGAAATCCATAAGGAGCCGCGATAGGCGAGGCCCAAAAATATTTAAGGAGAAATAAAATGATGAACGAAAACACGCAAAACAAGGAAGAAACTCAGAACAAAGGCAACATGCCCACTCATCTGGTCTACCACGTGGTCGATTACGGAGAAGGCCAAAAATCAAAATGGGATCAGATCGGAGCCGCTTGGGAACATAAAGACGGTGAGGGAATGAACATTAAACTAAAACTCTTTCCGGTTAATGGGGAATTAACCATTCGCCGCCGCAAAGAAAAAGAGGAAAACGGGGCCGATTAGGCCCCCCTCAATCCGGTGTAGGCCTTTTTGGTCTGCACCGGAATTTTCCCTCAAAAAAAAGAAAGAAATAAGGAAATGCCAAAATATAGAATAAAAATTTCCATGATCACGGACCTCGCAGCTTTCATCGAGGCCGAAAATGAAGATCAGGCTTACACCATCGCCAGGGAAATGGATGGAGGAGAATTCTCAGAAATTTCCAATTCAGGCGACTGGATCATTGATTTTGTCGAACCCGTCGAAGAAAAAGGAGTAAATCAATTTAAACATCGCTATGAAGTCCATACTTGGACCCTTTGCCAAGGCTGGGTTAATTGCTGGACTGTAACAGCTTTAGAGGAAACCCCTCACACCTTTAAAACCATTGAGGCCGCCCAAGCTGAAATTGATGAATTTTTCGCCGATATTGAAGATCAAATCAATTCCGGCGAAAGAGCCTCGGAAGAAGGGTACGATCCGGAAGAATTCCGAATCTATGACAACGTAAAGAGACAATATGTCGATTAATTAAAAATTAATTTTCATAATCTACTATGGGTTATATATCTCGTTCACCTGAGATATTCCTTATCTTACTAAGGGAGGGTGCCCCCGCATCCTCTCTTTTCCTCTGTAATGCATAGGAAAACCATCTGCTATTAACCGGTTTTTAAACCAAGCGTTCTACCATAGGTTGAGGGGGCTATTTTGCGTCCTCCTCAAAAAATAGACCACTTAGGAGGTAATCGCCGAAATCCTCCTGGTCATTTCAAGACCGCCTTGGGGAATTACCTTTTTTCTTCCACTGTTCCCCTTGGCGGTCTATTTGTCCGCCAGGCCAATTTTACTTTTGATCCCCTTATTTCCCCCTAAGCAATCCCGAAAATAGCCATGCGGAGGAAAACGGCCAGCCAGCCCATTTCCTTCCTTTGCATTTTGCATCGCAAAATGATCCACCATCCGGTGGAATAATGAGGACCGTTTTTTGCCCCATATTTGAGCGCAGGGGCCTATTGGAAAATTTTGGCCAGAAAATACTCTGGCTCGGTTCAGACAGGCTCCACGGGCAAAAAAACGGGCTTTGGAGGGCGTGTTATTTGAAGCGCCCTCCTTATCATTTTGCGCAGCAAAATGGGGGGAGGCCCCCTGTCCCTTTTAGGGACTCCCCCGTTATCATGACGAAGCGACAGGCCTGATCTTTTGGATAAGTTGCTCTATTCAAAAGGATTAGGAATATGTTAAAGTTGCTGAGTTATGATAACTGCAAGTTGTGTGTGGTAATACCATTCCACACCAAACTTGGCAAGGGAGTCGCTGTCGCCTCCCATTGCATCCCTCGGACTTTAAGGCGCTTCAGCCCTTAAAAATCCAGACCAGAGTCAGCGTCTCTGGACACGCTTTCGGCGGGAAATGTGTATTGAATATGGCCGGCAAAAATAACAATCATCGCCCCTCGCCCTTCACGGTCCGGCTGACCGATGAAGAGCGCACCGAACTTGAACACCGCGCCGAACGGGCCGGATTATCCCTGGGCGGCTATTTCAAGTCGGCGGCATTCAATACACCTCCCCCGGCCCAATCGCGCCGCCCTCCCGTTGACCGGGCGGAGCTTGCTAAGCTCCTGGCCGCAATTGGGCGCATTGGCAACAATGTGAACCAACTCGCCCGTGTTGCCAATGCGGGATCATGGCCGGAAGCCAAAGACCTCTCACAAGCCTGTTCCGATATCCGGTGGATACGGAAAGCGCTTATGAAGGCCCTCGGGAAAGATACCGATCCAACCCCCCGAGGACCGGGGCCATGATCCTCAAAGCTTCCCAACGGTCCGGTGCGCGGTCCTTCGCCACCCATCTCCTCAACAAAAAGGAAAATGACCATGTTGAGGTTTATGAAATCCGGGACCTCGCCGCCGGGAAGCTCCATGGTGCCTTTTTGGAAATTGAGGCTGTTTCCCAAGGCACCAGGGCAAAGCAACCCTTCTTTGCCGTCACCTTCAACCCGCCTGACCACGCCAATGTCACCCTTGAGGAATTCGAGGCGGCTTTCGGTGATGTGGAACAAAAGCTGGGTTTAACCGATCAACCCCGCGCCGTCGTCTTCCATGAAAAGGAAGGCCGTCGCCATGCCCATGTCGTCTGGTCCCGCATTGTCCACCATATTGATCAGGAAAAAGGCACAGACAAGCTCAAAGCGATCAATATGCCTCACTTCAAATCCAAATTGCAGGATGTAAGCCGGGACCTCTACATACAACATGGCTGGGAAATGCCCAGGGGCCTGCAAAGCAAAAAGGAACGTGATTCCTTGAATTTTGGCCTTGATGTCTGGCAGCAGGCCAAACGCCTGAAGGAAGATCCCCGCGATCTTAAAAAAATCGTTCAGGAGGCCTTGAAAGTTTCTGACAGCGCCAAAGCATTTTCCAAGGCCCTACAATTGCAGGGGCTCAATCTGGCCTGTGGGGAACGAAGAGGGAAAGCCAATTTTGTCATCATCCACCACTCAGGCGAGGTCATGTCCCTGACCCGTTATTCAGGGCTCAAGACAAAAGAATTAAACGCCCTGCTGGGAGACCCGAAAACTTTCCCATCCGTAGAACAGGTCCAGAAGAAAATCGAGGTCCTCAAAACCGCCGCCCTGACCGAGAAAATCAATAACCTCAAAAAGGGGCAAAAAAAGCAACGCGAACCCCTCAAGGCCAAATTAATGGCCATGCGCGAAAAACAACGCGCGGAACGGAAGGCCTTAAAAGAAAAACAAGAAAAACGCTGGCAACGGGAGGAGCTCTCCCGCGCCAAACGTCTTCGCAAAGGCCTGATGGGATTTTGGGACAGATTCACGGGTAAAAGAACGAAAGTTTCACGTCAAAATAAGAAAGAAGCCGAGGAAGGTTTAAAGCGCGATAAAAAAGAAAAGCAGGCCCTGATTGACCGGCACTTAAAAGAAAGGCGGGCCTTACAGGAAAAATTTAAGGACCTGAAAGCAAAACAAAATCAAGAAATGGCCCAGGCCCGCTACGGCATCGGCATTGAGATGAAAAAGCAAAAAGGCAAGCTTAAAAAAGCCTGGCAGGAAAAAGACAATATCCAGAACAAAGAAAAACTCTCTGAAACCTGGAAAGAGGCCGCCGGTTCCGGTTCAGGAGATGCCAAGGTCCCTCCCCTGAAAGATACTTTCAAGGAGTCCTCTTCCAAAAACCTTAAACAATCCTTCAATGAAAAAACTAAAAAAAGCAGGGACAAGGGCAAAGGCCACGTGAGAAAAAATGAACGGGGTCGAGATGACCATAATGGACGGGAACGCAAAAGAGATCGTGGGCCTGGTGGCGGTCCAAGAAGGTAAAAGGACGAGCTAAGCAAACTGACGGAGTGGATTTATTTAGGTCATTTTCACTTAAGGTTTAAAATCTGTTTAAACCAAATTAAGGAAGCTTCTCCCTCCTTTTTTGTCACGTCATCAACCGTCCGGCTGTGCCTAATTGCATTGCGTAAATCGGCAAGTTGTCCAAATTTGGTATTTAAAGATTCTTTGTTCCCAAAAGTTTCCTGAAACAAATTCCAGCATGACTTCCCTGTGATTATGTCCTGCAATTCCCGTAGGTCACAAAATTCAAATTGACCGGCCAAAGATTGATAAAAATCTGAATCTAAAGCCGGATTTTTTTTAACGGCCTTGGAAAACTTTTCATTTATTTTTTGCTGAACGTGTGAAGGTAATAGGTTCGCATCGCTGTCAAGCCTTTCAATTATAATCTTTCGCAAGCCAAGTTCCACCTGCTCAGTTGTTTCATCCAACTCCCTTAAGGCGGGAGTTAAATCCAAACGTTCCTTTATTAAAAGATTCTCAATCGCATCTTGAAAGGTCTTTTGCCTTTCCGTTATAAAAGCTTCAAAATCATCAGGCGTAAATGGATCTCTCAACAAAATTTCTAACGCAAGAGGCGAAATGAAATGGGATTCAAGAATTGCCTTAACAGCTTTTTCTCCGTTATCCTTTATTAATTGTGGCAAATATTCATTTGGCAATCGGTCGGAAATAACATGTCTATTTGTATCGGCAGTTAATGGTGTTCTATTCAAAATGGTATCTATCAAATTCCCATTAGGTTTTTCATCCCAAGATTTAGGCACTATATGATGATCGTCTAAATCATCGTGTTGCGGGATATTTCCTGTCATCCAATCCCGCGCCCCTTTTAAAACTAAAAGGTTAAAAATTCCGTTATAAACTGAGGTCCCTCTTTTGGTTTCCTTTCTTAATTCCAAATTTTTGAAACGATTTTTGAATTCTTGAAGTAATGAGGGCTCTGACATATCGTCATCAAGCCATGTTTTAATATCTAAAAAGTCCCTGGCACTTGTAGATTCCACAGAGCCGGAATACCGGTTTGTGAAAACTGAGGCCCAATACCAATGGCGGACTTTTCTTTGGGCCTCTAATCTTTTAATCGCGGGCAGGGATTTAATATGAGCTTGCAAGGATGAAAAAACTGGCAGTATCGAAACATAAGGTAAATATTCTGATTTGATTGACCCAAATTCTTGAGGATGTCTGAGAATTTTTATAGCGTCTTGGAGAGCCTGAACAGCTTTATTCCATAGCTCTTCAAAAGTTTTTAAATCCGGAACCAATATCTCTTTTTTCCGCGTACCATCTTGTTCTCGAACCTGCTTTTCTTGCCCTGGAAGAAGGTAATATAAATATTTGGGAGAGCAGTAGGCTTGGCATAAAATTGACATTACTTGCAGTATATAAACATTCATTCGTCCCGTATTTACAAAATCCAGTTTTGGTGAGGCCTCCCGCCACATTTTTTTTAGTTGTAATCCTTTCGGTTTTAAAAGCGCATTGATAAGGTCAAAAACATCTAACTGAATTCCTCGACTATTGATTTGGGTGAAGATGTCGCAAACCTTATCCACCTCTAAATCCTGATCAAGTTCAATGTATGAGATTTGATATTGCTCAGTAATTCCCTTTAGGTGCTCACCAAAACTTTTAGCATTGGCTGCATTTTCTTTTGCAAGTTCAGCCCTTGCAGTATCCTCATTGTTTTCAGCCTCAGAAGAAATTCTGTGCCAATATTGCTCATAACCTTGGACCCAATTTGGCAAACTCCATCCTCCCGCTCCAATTGTTGAAAAGGGGAAAATATGTTCTTCAAATTGAGTGTCAGGGTTGTCCAAAACCTTTTTCATTCGTTTTGATAACCAATCATAATGAAATGCCTCATCAAATTGCTCCTCCATAAATTTATCCACCCGCATAAAATAAACAGCCTGTTTTTTCTTTTTTGGAAGCGGGATTTCTGGGGCAACAAAGCCGTAATAAATCGCAGTTAATCTTTGTTGGCCATCTAAGACAATAAATTCAGAGTTATTTTTTCCATTAAATCCGTATATTGGCTCGCAGGAAAGTGCATCAAAATTTTCCTTTTTCCCTTTCCACAATAGAAGGCTACCGATGTAGTAATCGAGAAAAATGGAACGAAAGAGTTCCCTAATATCCCAAGGGTTCCATTCAAATTCCCTTTGAAAGTCAGGGACTACATACCGCCCCTCCTTTAGCCTCATGATGATTGTATTAAGGCTGGCATGATCTGGCTTTTGGGCATCTTTCAAGGATACGTCTCCGGTTTGACCGCTTTAGGGGCCGGGTTAAATCCAAAAATAAAGCAACGTTTGGAAAAAGTTGGATTGCATTTTATCATACCCACAATTGCAGACGTTTAAATTACTCCCATCCCATATTTTGATAGACTCTGGTTCACCACCAAAGCAGGCTCTTGCTATGCTTCCTGGGTCACGTCGCCCGTGTTTTGTGAGGGCGACGGTGACTCCAGACGAAGCAGGCAAAAAAAAGAAAAAAGGTACCTTAATAAGGGAAAGAGGTAAAATCCCTCAGAAAACGTTTGAGGGGCTTGTATGGGACTAAAAACCGGCCAAAACTTACACAGATTCTTACACATTCACATTTTTAAATACAATAAAACTTTTAAAAACAATTAGTTATATTCACAATTAAAGGACTTAAAATCCTGGGAGGGAAACCTCGTGCCGGTTCGATTCCGGCCCTCGGCATACAAAAAATAAAGGGTTTAGGTCGTTCGACCTTAGCCCTCCCTCCTGGCAAAATATTTTCTTTGTAATTGTGTCAAGAACACACTCCCCCATGTTTCTTTTTCTATAAACCAAAAACCGAAAAATTAGGTGTTTGCTAGGGGTTCTGGAGATATTCCCAATTTTCTTAGCGTAATTTAGAACCCGTAATTTTCGTTTAATTTCCCTTTCAGATACGGTCATGCCATTGTCTCCAGTTGAAAGGTTCTAATTTGACAGAACTTTTCAACCAAAATCGTGACTTTTACACGACGGCAGTACCGTGCACGTGCGTCTCGAGTACGACATCGGCGGCGTCTGGACGCCGCTGGACTATACCTACACCGCGCACACGGCCGCCACAACCACGACCCTCGACATCCGGGTCTCGGCGGGATTGGATGATGCGGAAGAATGGGCTGGTGGAAGCATATCGCTGACCAGCTCCGATATCGAGATGACCTATTGCCGACGTTACCAACAACATCACCTCCCGGCCCACGACCACCGCATCCGTGGCCTGGTCTCCGGTTGCCTGGGACACGATTGGTGAGGCCGGACCGGATCAGCGGACCCCCGACATCACTGCGGTCATTCAGGAGATCGTCGATCAGGGGGGCTGGGTTTCAGGAAATTCACTGGCGGTTATCATCAGCGGGACGGGTGAGCGCGTGGCCGATTCCTTTGAAGGAGATTCAAGCGGCGCGGCACTTCTGCACGTGGTCTTCACGACGGGCGGCACACCGCCAACAGCCAGCGGCGGCGGACCGCATGCGGTCAAGGTGGCGGGACCGCACATCTACGGCTATGACGCCAACGGCAACATGACGTCCGGCGGCGGGCGCACGATTGAATACGACATCGAAAACCGCCCGACCAGCATCGTAAGCGGCGGAACCACGACCACATTCGTCTATGACGGCGACGGCGGCAGAGTGAAGAAAACCGCAGGATCGGCAACCACCGTTTACATCGGTAAACTCTACGTCTGCGAAAACGGCGCGTGCACCAGGATGATCTTTGCCGGAGGAACACGCGTCGCGCAAAAGGAAGTGACGGGCGGCGCGGTAAGCTTCTACCATCCCGATCATCTGGGCTCGACCGGGGTCGTCACTAATGCCGCAGGGAACAACGAGCAGGACCTTGCCTACTATCCTTACGGCGATACCTTTCTCGATGTCGGCTCTCAGGATGTGCGGTTCAAATACACCGGCAAAGAAAAAGACGACAGCACCGGTCTCTATTTTTATGAAGCGCGGTATTACGATCCGTTCCTCGGCCGCTTCATCCAAGCCGACACGATTGTGCCGGACCCCCTCGACTCGCAATCGTTAAACCGTTATTCTTATGCACTTAATAATCCCATCCTGTACATCGACCCCTCAGGGAACTTTAGTATCGGTTCCCTGTTTGGGTTTGTGGGTTCCTTTATAGAAACTCTTGTTAATGGTGGAAGCCTTCAAGATGCCTTTATCAACGGAACCATTTCGGGGGTTGCTTGGGGAGTATCTTTTGGTGTGAGTGGGTTTGTTTCACCGGTAGTGGGTCAATTTGCAGGGGCCATTATTGGAGCTTCCGCAGGGGCCGCGGCAAGCAGTGCTGTTGCTCGCGCCGCGGGCCGTGATGTGAATATTGGCCAAACGGTTGGCTTTGCCGCTCTGGGTGCCGCCGCGGGAGGCGCAGTTGGTGCAATTGGCGGCCCTGACGGCCTCCCGTGGGGAGCGGATATTGTGGCAAGCGGCCTTGTGGGAGGGGGAGTCTCTGAAATTGCAGGAGGCAATTTCGCTGACGGGTTTGGGAGTGCCGCAATAGCCAGTGCTGTATCCCATTATGGGGATATCGCAGATGTAATTTCAGAATTAGTCGAAACCCCCGATGGGACGCCGGGGGCAAAAGATACAGGAGGTTTTAGGGACCCAAGGAAAGAATTTCCTCAGACATCCAATGAAGGAGGAAACGAAAAGGTTGCTGTATTGCCTGCAGTAATTGCTGCGGCAAATTTACTACGGAATGGCGCAGCGGCGGCAGCCGTTATTGCAAAATATGGTTCCAAAATATATAAACAGGCCGTTAGAATGAACAAGAGTAGAATTGGCCTACGTGTTAATAAAAGTACTAGAAAAGCGGCTGAGCAAAGAGCAAGAATGGAGGGAAAAGGAAAGAAACCCATTAACCATGCGAATCCAGCGAATGGTGATAGACCTCATTTTCATCCCAATGTTCCCAAAAACCACCCGAAGAGACATGATCACTATTATTATCCTAAGAGATAGAGGGTAAAAAGTGGAAAAAATCCATATTGCCGCTCAAATGGGCGAGTTAGAATCTTTAAAAAATCAATTACATTTAGGAGTATCTATTAATAAGCCTGACGAAAACGGGGAAACTCCCCTGCATGGTGCCGCTCTTTTTGGACATTTAGAATTGGTTAGGTTTTTGTGTGAGCAAGGTGCAGAAATAAATGCCCTAAATTTCAGAGGAGTTCCGGCAATCGACCTCGCTACCCAAGAAGGACATGGAGAAATCGTTAAGTTTCTGATTGAAAAGGGGGCAGATTTAACACACGGGGAGAGGGGCGGTACCCCGCTCCATACTGCTGCAGCCCAGGGAGAATTAGAAATCGCACGTATACTAATTCAGGCAGGTATTGATCCTAACAGGAGAGAAGAATTCGATGATACTGAGGAGAAAGGTAGGGCTCCTCTTCATTGGGCGGCTCAAGAGAATCATATCGATTTGGCTCTACTATTGATCGATAATGGAGCAGAAATAGATATTCATTCAGATGGAGGTATTACTGCCCTAGAAACCGCTGTGGGGGAAGGGTATACCGAGTTAGTAAAATTTTTAATTTCAAAAGGTGCTGATGTGAACCACATTAGTGATTCAACCCCACTACATTTAGCTTGCGCTTATGGATATTTGGAGATCGCCAAAACTTTACTCGAAAATGGTGCAGATCCAAAAATTGTAGATGCTGAGGGGTTATTAGCAAAACAATTGGCACAAAATAATGGTCACGACGATATAGTTCAGCTAATTGAGAAATACGGAGAGTAATTAAGGGATGATGTAGTAAAGTAAAGAAAGTAAAGGGGTCAGCCATTAGCAGGCTCCGTGTCAATGGATAAAGTGCGGTAAGAACCATTTGCGTTTACAGACCGGTTTCTCGGTTGCGATATTTTAACAGATATTATGCGGCTTGATTTTCCTCCTTTTCTGAGTTTTCAAAGACGTATTTTTGATACAGTATTTTTCCATCCTGGAAAGTCTGTGTTACCAACACTAGGCGCGTGATGATTTTCTCAATCCTGTCAATCCTGTCCAATTTCTTCTTTAGGGGTTCGCCGCGCCCTTTGCGCCGCCACCCGCTGGCTGTTGCGGTGAAACCAAATCCCCTGGCCTTCCCTCATTAAGAGAGGTGTGTTGGTTCCCTAAAATCCCCCCAACCCCCTTTTGTAAAGGGGGAGAAGCTATC
>BQJC01000007.1 GCA_021604505.1 Nitrospinaceae bacterium
ATTTTTTGCTTTGCTTATTCTTCCCTTTTTTAATATCTTTTTCATGATATGGCCTCCTTACGTTTGATTGTGGTTTCACGCAAAACCATTAATACGCAGGTGAGGTCTGTTGCAATTTCAACTAACTTTAGGACAGTTCCATAAGACAAATTTCGACTACTGATCCCATTTTCTTTTTTGGAATAAATGCAATAGTAATTCTTTCGATTGGACGTGCAATTACGTGGGCATTGGATACATGGAAGCGAGTGGAAGAGATTAGAAATGTTCGTGCAGAAACGGCTAATTTAAAGGAATTTTCCGAAAAGGAAATTAAATCAATTTTCGATAAAAAAATTGAAGAAACTATTGATAAAGCAATAAAGGAAAAGACCAAAAGCCTTCTGGAACAAAATAAAGATGAATCTTTACGAAAAAATGAGCAGGATATTGATATTTCATGGGCTCTAAAGTCTATTCTGGCACGAATTGAAAGAGGAATGACAGTGGAGATTCGTTTTCTTCCACCTGCACAAGAGGAATCCGCTGAAGAAGGTCAAACAACTGAACCGCAGGAAGAGCCTCAAGAATTTGTAAAATTGCGCGAGATTGTTCCTAATCTGGTTTTTCCATCACCCGATCCTAATCCAGTTTTACAGTTACCTAACCCCAAAAAAGAAGATGAGTCTAAAGGGAAAAAATGACCAAATAAAACCTTTTTCCTCCAACTATTCTTCCTTTTTAAGCCTATTGCTTCTTCCCACCAAGATCGGAGTGTTTGAAAATCTCGCCCACAAAAATATTACTTCTTCTCGGGAGGTTTGGACGCGGCGCCGATGCTGATGAGCCCGGCTTCGGCGCAGGCCTCGTCGAGATGGCCGCCTGGAGCACCGCCGACGCCGATTCCTCCCAGAACCTCACCTGCCAGTTTAATCGGCAGACCGCCGCCGAGGAGCAGAATGTCCTCGTTCATGTGCTGTAACCCCTGAACGGCGGGCATTTTCGCAATCAACGCCCCCAGTTCCGCCGTGGGCCGCTTCAAGCTGTTGGAGGTATAGGCCTTCTTGCGACTGCTGTCCACCGTATGCGGTCCGGCTCCGTCCTGCCTCAACAGGGTCCGAACGTTTCCCCCCCGGTCGACCACCGCCGCGCTCACCTGGTAGCCGTCGGCCAGGCATTTATCGACCGCCGCCTGCGCGGCTTTGGTCGCGAGCGACAGGGGAAGGACACTTTCACGCGGCAATTTCTCCGCCGCGGCACTCGAAGCCAAAAAAACGATACCGGCTATCAGGGACAGACTGAGTTTCAGAGAAGTTGAACGGGTGGTTACCTTGCTTTCGATCATTTCGATCATAACTTCCTCCTCATACAGTGTTAGGTTTAATTTGGATTCAATTTAGCGTCGAAGTGTATTTTAGGTGTTCTTTCAAGAAAATCTTCTCTGGTTGAATCTGCCGCTTTACCGGGCTCCCGCAGATTCCAGAATCTTCACAATTTCTTTAAATCCTTTCTGACGTGCATGCTGAATCGGAGAGACGCCATCGTTATCGACGATATTCACATTCGCGCCTGCATCCGCCAGCAACTGCACGATTTCCTGGTGTCTGGGGCCGCCGTCACCGAGAATAACGGCCTCGAGCAAGGCGGTCCACCCCAGATGGTTTATGTGGTCGATGTCCACTTTGGTTTCAAGCAGGGTTTTCACCACTTCCACGTGCCCGCGTTCACAGGCCGGGATCAAAGCCGTGCCTCCGAACCGGTTGTATAAGCTGAAATCGGGATTGGCTTGCAGGATCAGTTTTAAAATTTCCAGGGTTCCTTCGGCTCCGGCCAGCAACAGCGGACTGTCCAGTTTGTCGTCCTGGGCGTTGACATCGGCGCCCGCTTCGATCAATAGTCGCGCGACCTCAATATGGTTTCCCCAGACCGCCGCCAGAAGAGCCGTGCGTCCGCGTTCATCGCGCGTATCGACATTGACTCCCAGCTTCAGAAGTTGACGGACGCTGGCAACGTCATTCCCAGTTGCGGCCTGGACCAATTGTCGATCCGTACTCTTCGCCATCCCCGGAACGGCCAGGCCCAGTAGCGCGAGAACGCCCCCCACCATAAACAGTATTTGTCTGCATCGCGGTTTGATGTGGCCCAGCCAAATGATCCGGGAATAAACGCTTAAAAAGTTTTTCTTTCGGGTCACCCGATTCATTGCTTTTTCCCACCCAACCCGGAGTGCTTGAAGATCTGGCCCATGGCGTTAAAAAATTTATCCTGTTCCTTGGCTTGCATCTCACGGACGTGTTTTTCCTCATCAAAAATGTTGAGGCGGATTTCCTGGGGCCGCTCCAGAAGATTCATCAACGCCTGGCCCGAATGGACAGGCGGGTGACAGGTCTGCTTTTGACACAGATACACCGTGGCCTTGCCTTCAATAGCAGTCCTTCCCTCAGCGAGCGGCAGTTGCTTTTGAGTTTGTTCATTCTCGTTCCAAAGCAAAACTTTATGAGGCCGAAAATCTTCCTGCACCGTTTTTCGCATTTCTCGAAACGCCGGGTCGTCTTTCGGTCCGGCATAAACCACTTCCGTGGGTGACGCTGAATAAAAATCCAACGCGGAAAGCAACCCAGTGTGGGCGGCGGGACTTTTTTCCATGCGCGGTTCAAACGCCTTCAGCATCGCTTCCACTTTTTCCCGGTATTCCTTTTTTCCTGTGAGATGCGAGAGTTGCACGAACGAATACGCGGCAATGGCATTGGCCGAGGGAATAGCTTCATCCGCCGCATTTTTGAGACGCGCGACCAATGGTTCCTGCGAGTTTCCGGTCATAAAAAATCCGCCATCCGTTTCGTCCCAGAACTCTTCGACCATTTTGTCAGCCACCTGCCGGGCTTTCTCAATCCACTCAAATTCAAAGGACGCTTCATACAGCGCCAACAAGCCTTCCAGAAAATACGCGTAGTCGTCGAGACAACCTGCGATTTTGCTTTGCCCGTCCTTATAAATTCTTAACAGGCCCTGTTCGCTCCATTGATGATCCCAGATAAACTTTGCCGAACGGCTGGCGGCTTCACAATATTTTTGCTCGCCAAACACGGACGCTCCCTTGCTGAGCGCCGTGATCATGAGACCGTTCCAGGCGGTGATGATTTTTTCATCGGTATCAGGCGTCTCCCGTTTCTTCCTGGCCTCCCATAAAGTTTGCTTGCCCTTTTTCAAAATATGCTGGACTTCAAAGATGGCCCTGCCCTCCCCTTCGGAAACTTTTTCCATCGACTCTTTGACGTGGAGCACATTCTTCTTCTCAAATTTTCCGGATGGCGTGATGCCGTACGCACGGGCGAATATTTTTGCGTGCTCAGGGCCGAGAAGATTGAGCACTTCTTTCAGTTCCCAGACATAATACTCGCCCTCGCCGCCCGCCGTATCCGCGTCCATACTGGCGAAAAAAGCGCCGTCCGGCGACGTCATTTCCCGTAGTATAAAATCCAGCGTTTCCATAGCGGTGTCTTTATAAATCTCCTGCTTGGTGGCCTGAAACATTTCAATGAACACCTTGACCACCAGGCCGTTGTCGTAAAGCATCTTCTCGAAATGCGGAACGATCCATTCGCGGTCGGTGGAATAGCGGTGAAACCCGCCCGCCAGATGGTCGTAGATGCCGCCTTCCGCCATGGCGGTCAGACTTTTATCCAGCATCTCCAACGCCTCCTGGGAGCCCGTTCTCTGCCACTGTCGAAGGAGAAGGGTGTATATCATCGGCTCAGGGAATTTCATGCCGTTACCGAATCCGCCATTTTCGGCATCGAACCGGCCTGCCAGCATCGCCTCCACTTCATCGATCAAACCCAGACGTGGAAGGTCTCCGCCGATTTTCCCGGAAGGGCTTGAACTCAGCCTGCCCATGATCTTTTCGACGCGCGACTGAATCTCATCTTTTTTCCCGGTATAGCGTTCATGCACCTGCTGTAATATTTCGGAAAATCCAGGTCGATTGTATTTTTTAGAAGGCGGAAAATAAGTCCCCGCATAAAAAGGTTCCTGATCGGGCGTCAGGAAAATACTGAGCGGCCATCCACCGTGCCCCGTCAATTCGACAAGAGCTTTCATGTAGACCGCATCGACGTCCGGGCGTTCCTCGCGGTCGACTTTGATATTGACGAACCACTGGTTCATGAGCTCGGCCGTGGCTTCATCTTCAAACGATTCGTGCGCCATCACGTGACACCAGTGGCAGGCGGAGTAACCGATGCTGAGAAAGATGGGCTTGTTTTCCCGCCTGGCTTTTTCCAGCGCTTCTGGCCCCCAGGGGTACCAGTCCACGGGGTTGTGGGCGTGCTGTAAAAGATAGGGACTGGTTTCCTCAATCAACCGGTTTTCGTGCTTTGGCGATTCCACAGAGTGACTCCCTCAGAAATAAATTACAGGTTTGCCGATCAGGTAATCTTGGATGTTTACAGGATACAGAATATGGGCTCAGGAATGAACCCTTAAGAGAAAGCGAAGAAAAAATAAAGGAGAATAGATAGGGATTTCTTAGAACCGATACGGGCGGCCGCCCTTGGAAGGAGGAAGAGTTTATTTCTTCAACAGTCCTTCCCGATATTGGTGGTAAAAATCGCGGACACTCTCATATTCGTCAATGGCGCTTTCCTCAAGCGCTTTTTTGTCATCGATGATAAATGACGTGTCATTGGTGGTTTCACCAACGGTGATTCCTGCGCTGACAAGAAATCCGGGAGAGAAGAATATCGACGGACTGAGAAAAGAATCGACCACCCGGCCGGATACATTGCGGGCGGTAGACGGCCCGAGGAACGGCAGAACGATATAGGGTCCTGTGGGGACATCATAACTACCCAGGGCCTGATCGAAATCTTCATCGACATTTTCAATGCCGTATTCCTGTCCGGCGACATCAAGCATGCCCCCTAATCCCGCAGTGGTATTGAGCAAGGTGCGCCCCAAAACCCTTCCAGATTTACCCCATTCCCCCTGAGCCACACTGCTGACCAGTTTGACAGGCGCCAGGGCATTATCAAACGCATTCCGGATCACAATGCGAAGATCTTCCGGAACAACAAATCTCCATCCCCGCGCGACCGGTTCCATAACATATTGATAAAGGTTTTCATTCACGTTGAACATGAACCGGTTGTAACCTTCAAAGGGATCTTTTAATTCGGGGATGTCATCGTCTTTCGGAGGGCCAAATGGATCTTCAAGCTCCTCGTAGAATCCTACGGAAGGGGATGATTCCAGAGCCGAAGCTGTTTGCCCGATCTCTAGAGATTGTTTCTCTTCCGCCAATTCCGACTCTTCAGATTTTAAATCGTCATCAAGGGGAGCTTTTTCCTTCTTGGTGATTTTTGGCTTTTCTTCTTTTTTTGTATCTCCCGGAGGAACTTTCTTCTCAAGCAGTATGGTGATTTCAGAAGTTTGGGCTAAGAGGGTTCCGTCCACCTCATAAACAAACCTCGGCATGGATTTATCAACATGACCGGGTTCTGGGGAGTCGAGCAGGGAATTGGCGTCAGCTTTATATGGAACAACCAGCAAGAAAAGCATAAGGCCGAACGTTAAACCAGAAACCTTATTTCGCCACAACCGATTGAACACTATTACCTCCAGAAGCAAATGAATTAGCGTTAAATAACTCGTTAGATTTGAGTAAGATACAACCTTTCCCACCCTGGGCTGTTAAGCGAAACCAACTATACCAAAAAATTTCTTAAAATGGAAAAATAATTGAAAACTCTTCACCTAGAATAAATGATCGTCAAAGAAACGTCCAGACTCTAATAGCTTGTCAACCAATTATTACAGTTATGATCCGTGTTTTCAGCGATTTTCAGGGTCTGGGAAACTCCCTGGAAAGTTCGCTTATCACCTTTTCCGAAATGGAGATATTGGCTTTCTGGGTTCGATCCACAGTTTCCCACGCTTTCTCGTAATCCTGAGAATGACGAAGAGCTTCTATCAATATTTCCAATGCCGTTGTACTGAACGGATTGATCTCCAGAGCCTGGTTGGCGCTTTCCACCGCTTCTTTGTACCTCGCCAATTGATCGAGAGAAGCCGCCTTATAAGCAAACGCATTGCTGTTTTCCGGGCTCAGTTCAATAACGGTTTCATATTTCCTAATGGCGTCCTCAAAGCGCCCATCCATCGCCAAAGTCAATCCCCAATACAGGAAAGCTTGCGAGTTGGTCGGGTCTAACTCGGTAGACCTTACAAACTTTTCGATGGCTGCGCTTTTCAACCCGGCTTTCACCAGAGAGATACCCCACCAGGAATAGAGGCTGGCATGGTCGGGATTCTCTCCAGAAAGCTTCTGCGCCAATTCCGCGGCTTCCTCATGCTTGCCCATCGCATTGAGTTCTTTAATGGTTTTGAGCGGGTCCGCGGGTTCAGCGCTCTTTTCCTTTTTCAGTTTACTCAGTTCCGCCCTCTGACGCTCTCTTTCCAGAGCCAGCTTTTCCTGAGCTTCTTCGTGCTTTCTAGCCTCTTCCATCTTCGCTGAGTAGGCTAAAACCACAAAACCAAGCATGATGACGATATTACAAAAAACCCACAGAATTTTAACTTTGGCGGGCATGAAAAACCTCTAAAATATAAATTAAACGGATAATAAGTGCGCCCTGATCGATCAAAAAAACACCTGCCCTGAAACTAACAAAAATGGGCGTTACCGACATTCTGATGATACAAGATCGGCGAGTATAACGTTATAAAATTTTCGGATCAAAGTTTCTTTAAAATTTTCTGAGCCGTGAGAATCATTTTCTGATTCCCCTGTTTGGCGTCCGCCTGGGATAAAAACGTCCGCAAATGCTTTTTCGATTTTCTTAAATCGATGCCTTGATACTGAATGCCCAGGTAATAATGCGCCGGCAAAAAATCCGGGTTCAACTCCAGCGCTTTTTCCATTTCCTTGAGGGCTCGTTGAGATTGTTTTTGCAGCGAATACGCCAATCCCAAATAAAGCCGGACTTCACTGTCCCCAGCATACCATTCGAGCACCTTCTCTAAAACCTCCGCGGCGGCTTCGGCTCTGCCTGTTGATATATAAAGCTTACTGAGAGCCACCGAGCCAAAAACATAATACGGATTGAGTGCTAAAGATTTTTGATAGGCCCTTTCCGCTTCATCATAACGGTTGAGAGCGTTGAACACATTCCCCCGGTTCAAATGAGTCATCACATTGTCGGGGTCCAATCGCAGGAGATCATCATAATAACCGATGGCCTTCATGAAATTGCCCGAATTCACTTCTTTCCTTGCCAGATCCAGAAGTTGGTCGATTCTGGCGCGGCGCTTGATCTCAGCCACCTGGCTTTCCGAGCGATCCACGGTGGACAACTCTTTAAGAGCCTCCCTTGTTTTTCCGTCATCGGAAGAACTGAATTTAATGAACGCCGGGACCACCTTTATATAGGGTGTCAATTGCCGTACCAGAACATCCCGTTCATCCCGGTAAATGTATTTGGGAGCATTGAACTCCAGAAGAGAGTTGTCATCCGTATGAAGGGGAGCGTCGCCGCTGAATTTAATGATCTGATCGCGGTCCATGATCATCAGACTGAATAAGTCCCTCACACTTTTAATGCCGATGCGTTTGAGGTCCCGCGCGACGGCGTCCCTGGCTAGTAATTTTTCAACCTCTTCATACGGCAGGCCGTAGCTCTCAGAGGAACCGATCAAAAGATAATCGTCCCCGACAATGGATTCCCACATGGTCACGTGGGGAAAAACTTCCGTAAAGGACCTGGTGATGGATTTAAAACTTTCGGGCGACATATTCGTATGCACCCAAATGCAGGCCACCCCGTTTGGGCTCAACCGGTCCTTGAGCAAATTAAAAAAATCAAGGGTGAACAACGCGCCCACACCGGAGATCCAGGGGTTGGAAGGCTCGGATATGATAACGTCGTATTTTTTGTCGCTCAAGGCCACATGATTGCGGCCATCTTCCAGAATCACCTTCAATCGTTCATCGTTCAGAGCCTGATGATTGAACGGGCCGAAATAACGCGACCCTTCTATCACGGCGGAAGAAATCTCGACCAGATCGATCTCCTTCACGGGAAACTGTTCGACGGCTCCCAGAGTGATCCCGCTTCCCTGCCCGATCACCAGGGCCGTTTGCGGGTTCTCCTGGAAAATCATGGGCAAATACCCCGAGAGCAGCTGAGTCCGCATGTCCAGCGCCAGCGAGGCATCGGTTTTACCATTGACGCGCAGAAAAATATTTCCCGATACGGCGAGTTCCGTGGTCACCGTGGTGTGGGTTCCTTCCATATAAAAGAGGATCTTGTTGGCCTTCAGTTCCGCTTCCTGCAAATCCTTGATCCGGTAGGGCATGAAAGACCCGCTCGAAATAACGGCTTTATCCCAGGCGTCGACGCTGCGGCCTCCCAGCACACAAAGGATCACCATGAGCGGCACGCCATACATCTTCAGTCGCGAACTCAAGCTGGAAGAAAACAGGAGCAGGACAGCCGCCAGCGCAACATTGATAAAAACCGCCGTCAAAACGGAGTTCTGGATGCCCAGCACCGGCACCATGAGAAACCCGCCAAGAAAGGAACCGACGATGGTTCCCACCGTGTTGGACGCATAAACCCGTCCAACATCGCGTCCCAGGTTGGAAAGCCCATGGGTTAAAAGTTTCACGACAACCGGAAACTGCCCTCCCATAAAAAAAGTGGGGACAAACAGCAATGAAAAAATAATCAAAAAATTCGACCACTGCACCACCGCGAAATCAACATCCCAGTTCTGGTACACCCACCGGTTCACAAAAGGAATTTCTCCGAAAAAAGGCAGAGCCAAAAGAGCCGAAGCCGCAATTCCTATTTGCAGAAAACCAAAAACTTTAAGCAGGTCTTTGAAGCGCGTCACCCAGCGTGCAAAGAAAACCGTTCCCAACGCCAGACCGAGAATGAATATCGTCAGAATCAGGCTGAACGCATAAACCGATGATCCCAAAAGCAGAGATAAAATCCGGTTCCAGGTGATCTGATAAACCAAAGCACAGAAACCGGAAACCCCAAACCCAAGCAGGATGAACCGTTCTTTAAAAGAAATTTTTTCCGACCTGATTTCTCCATCCGCAGATGACGGTTTTTGCGCACGGTTTAGACCGGGTCGGAAAATAAGAAAAATAATGCCGGCGATCCCGATATTGAAGGCCGCCGCAAGCTCAATAGTCGCACTGACTCCCCAGAGCCGCATAAAAATGAACGCGCTGGTGAAAGCTCCGAAGACAGCGCCAAAAGTATTGACCGCGTACAAGGTGCCAACATCCTGGCCGATCAAATCCGGTTCCCTGGACACAAATTTGCTGAGCACCGGAAGCGTGGCTCCCATAAAGGAAGTGGGTATGATAAGAATGGCCGCGCAGACTAAAAAACGGTAAAAACTGGATACCGAGTAGGAGGTTTCCGAACTGAGATAGATGGATTTGAACAAAGGAAACGCCCAATCGATGAGACTGGGAATGGCCAGACAGTATAATCCGATAGCCACTTCGAGCAGGGCGTACAAAGCGAGGGGATTGAAACGGCGATCAATGATCCGCCCGCCCACAAAACTTCCAAGCGCCAGGCCCCCCATGAAGGTGGTGAGAACCGTGGCGATTGAATAATGCGTGTTGCCCATGACCAGGGTCAACAAACGCGTCCAGACCACCTCGTAGATCAATCCGGTGGCGCCGGAGACGAAAAAAAAGAGAAAAACCCAGATTCTTGAAATGGGATTTAAAGAAGACAACTTAAAAGGAAAAGCTGGTTATTCGGAAACCGTTTTGGAGCGGCCACAGCGAAATCCAAGAACAGCGTCCTTACGGCCCGGAGTTGCGGCAAATCGTTTTGAAGTGCGGATGTCCACCGTTCGGGAATCCCAGGAACCTCCCCGGAAAACCCGGTTCTTGGTTCTTTCCGCTCCTGTGGGGTTCATCAGCGGCGCCGTCTGGTAATAAAACTGGTCATACCAGTCCTCCACCCATTCCGAAACATTTCCGGACATATCATGGACCCCGTAAACACTGCGTCCCATGGGAAAACTGCCCACCGGCGCCATGAATTCAAAGCCATCGGCCTTACCGGCTAAATTGGCTCTTTTGTCCAACACCTTATTTCCCCAGGGGTAAACCAGGCCGTGACTTCCACGGGCGGCTTTCTCCCATTCTGCTTCCGTCAACAACCGCTTGCCGCCCCATTTACAATAATTGACGGCATCCAGCCAGGAAACGCCGACAACCGGAAAGTTTGGCGTTTGCAAAACCGAGTGGTCGCCCTGGAAAAATGGAACCGACTGTTCCGCATAATTCGCGGCCCTCCTGAATTTATTATAAGATTCAACAGTCACTTCGTACTTATCTGCATAAAAGGCATCGAGGTAGATTTCCTGTTGCGGTTTTTCATCGAATCCCCCCGCATCGGACCCGCGGGTAAACACGCCTTCAGGAATGAGAATCATTTCCCGGCCGTCATCGCCGACGAAGGTTTCAAAGATACTGAAATCCCGGTTATCGTCGACTTCGAATTTTTTAGCTTTGACCGCCATTTTTTCAACAGCGGCGTCGTGATCGATCGATTTCTTGATTTCCCATATAATGACGAGAAGAAACAACACGGTAATGGCAAAACAGGCAATAATGCCTACCATCAGATTTTTATCTTTCATAGACAGTCAATGATTGAAAATAAATATGTTTGGAAAAAGTAAAACTTTGATTATAGTTTAATCGGGTATTAAAGCAAACAAAAAGCGATGCTCCGTTCGCAAGCCAATTATTTGAAACTAGGGCCATTGTATCTCACTCGCATTCAATTTGAAAAAATTCACACCGGCACCCGTGGGCATGGCGGTTGAGCCGGTCTCAAAGCGCCATAAACTTTTAAGGTTTGAATCATGAATTTGACGAAAGCTAAAGACACCGCTTTGACCTATCTGGAATCCGCTGAAACGGAAATTTTAAAATGGTTCCGCAAAGATTTTTCAGTTGAGAAAAAAGCCGACCTGAGCCCTGTGACCATCGCCGATCGAAACGCAGAAGAAATTCTGCGCGGTAAAATCAAAAGAGATTTTCCCGGTCACGGGATCATCGGCGAAGAGTTCGGCGAAGAAAACAGTACGGCGGAATGGGTCTGGACCATCGACCCCATCGACGGAACCCGGTCATTCATAAGAGGGCTTCCCTTGTTTGCATCCATGATCGCTCTTCTTCATCACGGGGAACCCGTCATGGGCATCATTTCCCTTCCCGCTTTAGGAGAAACCTCCTGGGCCGTAAAAGGTGAAGGCGCCTATTGCGGCAAAATTCCTCTGAAGGCGTCTTCTTGCAAAAACTTATCCAAAGCCTTCGCCGCCACCGCCGACCTTTATTGCTTCCGTAAAAAAAAATGCGCCAACCTGTTTGCCAGGTTGAGCCGTGAAGTCGATATCATCCGAACCTATCCCGACGCTTTTGGGCATCTCATGGCGGCAAGAGGAGCCGTGGATGTCATGGTAGACCCCTTGGCTTATATCTGGGATTATGCGCCGTGCAAAATTATGGTTGAAGAAGCGGGAGGAAAGTTCGCGAACTTTTCCGGAAACCGAGCCAGCATTCACGAAGAAACCGCGATTTCCGGAAACCCGCATTTAGTCCAACAGGTGCGAAAGTTATATAACGAAAGTAAAAAGAAAAAGGGGTGACCCTCAGATTTTTTGCCGCCCGGCAAATCCGGAATCGATTTCGTGCCAGAATTGAATTTCCTTTTCCGGAGCTTTCCAGCACAGATAAACCTCTCGGCCGTCGCGTATCGAGGGAAAATCGACTAATCCTTCTTTGATTCCTTTAATAATGCATCCTTTTGATTCCAAATCGTTCATGATTCTATTGAGACGCAGAGCCGTTCCAAGGTACATCGTTCCCTCCACACTGCCGCCGTTGTATTTGTGTTTTTCCCAGGCATTTTTTACATCCGGATACTTTTTTCTCAAGTCCGAAGCCAGGGTCTGTATGCGAGGAACATCGTCCAGAAGCTGTGGGACCAGGGAATTGGCTTCATCGACGGTAAAAAACTTTTTTTGCGACATAAAAATGGCTCCCTGCCTTCATCGTTTATTCTTCTCAAGTTTTAACCCACTGGACTCTACAGGGAACATTATATTTTAATTAAAGCCTATTTCACAATGCCTAACTTTCCGATCAAGGAACTATTCTGTAAAAAAACACTCAATTTTTCAAATAATTAAAAAATTTTCGAAAAAATTTGACATAAAAAGCGAAAATCTATTGTTTCGAAAGGTTTCATCACAAGCTTTTAGCCCACCGCCCCTGAGCGACTGGAATTTTTTCCAACTCCCGAAACCGGCATAAATATGTTGTTTTTTTATTGACAAATTCTCCATAAGGTTATAAGTTCTGGCGATCTGAATAGAACTATCAGTGATGATTTCATCATAAATAATATAAACTACGGAAAAATAACAAGCAGGCATTTTAAAAGCAATTGAAAACAACCCGGATGCACGAGGGGAGGTGGATAGCAGTTACTCGGCAGCTGAGTGATAAATTTTTGTCTGGATGAAGGTAAAAATTTTTAATGGAATAACTTTTCCGAACATTATACTGGGGAGGCTAATGTAATGAAGAAATCAATTGTTTTAGCAGTAATTTGTGCAGTGGTTATCGGATTTGGTTCTGTAGCATCTGCTGATGAAATTCTGCCTGGTGCAGGAATCGGCGTCGATCAAAGCGTAATGGGCGTAGGCCAGACCATGATGCAAATGGGCGCTAGCGATCGTGCAGCCACCAACAGAGTAAACAATATGTCAAGAACCATCATGACAACTTCGCCTTCAGTTAACAGCAACTATCAGTTCGGTTCCTCTCAAACCGATCAATCCTGGAAAGCGGCCAGGACCGTCGAAGAAGCTCAGGTTCGCGGTTTGGTTCCCGGCGACTGTCAAGGTGACAACTCGGATGATGCGTACCGGAAGCAGATGGGTCAAACCCGTGATGGCTTCATGAAAGAAAATCTGGTTTCCAACGAACAATGTCAGGAGAACCATCCGACTTTGAAATAATTAACGTTATTTGTCAGATTTTAAGGGCGGGTTCTCCCGCCCTTAAAAAGTCTTAAAAAACCGATAGAATGATTTCATTCTATCGGTTTTTTTTTGCCTTTTTTAACGAGTTTTCGAAAAACCTGGGTTCCGTTATTAAAAAGGCCCGTCTAAACTATACAAAAGCCGAAATTTCGCGTTTAAGGTCATTTTTCATGCCAGAAAAAAATACCCCTTCATTTCAGCAGATCAGGCTTGGGTTTTCGGTTCTTGTATTGCTGTTTTTTTGTTATCCGTCACCACTTTTTTCAAATGAGTCCGAAAAGATCTCCTTAAAAACCTATCCGCAATTAGCCATTCCGGCACCCAATCCGATGGATCTGACAGAACTGCCAACCGGGAAATCGTTTCAGATAACTCACCCGGATTTTATCCTGCAGTTTTTCTTCAATGGCAAAGTGATCTACGGAGTCATTTTGAAAAGATCAAAAGAAATTTCAATTTATATCCACTGGTGTTTTTTTCGAACCTGCGAAGAAAGCCCTTACGATTATAAAGTTAAAATTGCCGATGCTTTCACCCCCCCCTACGACCAAACATTTTTTACCGGCAAACTTCCCGCCCAAATAAAATACCAGTTCCAGGGACTGGAATTCTTCACGCTCAAATAAATCCAGTTTGAAAATGGCTGGAATCATGGAAACCCAATAAATTAAAGGGTCTTCATGAATCATTTTTAACGAAACCAAGCCCGGTTTGGATGTATCATAATTAGTGACGCACAACCCAAACATATTTAATTGGCGGATTCCACTCACCAGATCGAGGTTGTCTCCTCCTCCGGTACCCGCTGGGGGGTGGTTTCCGTCAGCCAATTTTCACCTGATCTTTTGATCAAGTTTAATTCATCCCTGCCCGCATTCCTCCCCACCTTCCCGGTGAATTTATTATATAATTGTCAAATCAATATATTTCCAATTCAAGGATGAGGTCCTATGTCCAGATTTATAGATAACGACAACGAAACCATCACCGACTCCGAAACCGGCCTGACCTGGTTCAAGAAAGATTCCAGGCAAATCACCGGGAAATGGATGCATCTCGAAAAATCCGAAAAATTCGCCAGGGAACAGAATACCGCAAAGTTCGGCGGCTTTGATGATTGGCGGGTTCCCAAATTAGAAGATGTAAAAACCATTTATGACAAAAGCTTCAGCCTCAAGGATTTTGGCAATAATGAAATCCACATCCCCGCTGATTTCGAAGCAGGATGCGCAGACAGCACCTGGACGGATACCGTCAATGGGGAACGCGCCATGATGTTCAGTCTGGTGAAGGGCCGGTCAAGCTGGATCAACCGTTACGGGGAAGGCCCCTTCGCAGTGCGGCTGGTGCGTGGAACCCGGAAGGAATCTTAAACAGTCCGGCTCTCCCCTAAAGGATCGATCAGGACCTGGTGTTGACCAGCAACCAGATTCCGGTGGTGATGAGCAGGACGGAAAACCCTCGTTTGAAATTCTGATCGGATATGTTCTCCAGAATCTGCGGCCCCAGCTGGGCGCCCAGAATTCCCCCCAGGGCAAGCAACAGGCCGGTTTTCAGATCCACATTTCCAAGCCGGGAGTGCGCCCAAAGCGAAGAAACCGCCACCAGCGCCACAAAGAGAACAGAGGTTCCCACGGACGTTTTTGCCTCGTGGCCCAAATAGACTAAAAATGGCACGACAAGAAACCCTCCCCCCAGCCCGGAACCGGACGAAAGAATGCCAACAATAAATCCCATCGCAATTTTGATAATCACGTTTTTATCCCCCCTTGGACATATTTCTCTTCCAAGTTATCCACCACGGCAGCTCCTATGGAATCACCCCAGACATTGGTAGCAGTACGGAGCCGGTCAAGAAACCAGTCGATGGACAGCAACATCCCAATCCCTTCCAAAGGCAAGCCAACGGCGTGCAACACCATGACCATCGTGACCAGACCGGCTTCAGGAATCCCCGCAGCCCCAACTGCCGCCAGGGTGGCGGTCAGAAAAACGATCATTTGCTCCCCGAATCCCAGATGGATTCCGAACATCTGCGCAATGAACAGGGCCGCAACCGACTCATACAAAGCCGTCCCATCCATATTCACCGTCGCCCCCAGAGGAAGAACAAATAACGACGCCTTGCGGGAAACCTTGTTCCTCTCCTCGGCGCATTCTATCGTCACCGGCAAAGTCGCGGAACTGCTCGCCGTGGAAAACGCCGTGGTCACCGCTTCGCTGGCGTTTTTTAAATAAGTCAGCGGGTTTCTCCGGGTGATGAGCACAAGAATCAGAGGCAGAACCACCGTCGCGTGCAACAACAGGCCCACGACCACCGTCAACGCATACTTTCCCACTTTCATGATCTCAGCAAGAAAAAGGTCCCCTCCCCCCGCCGCCCCCAATTTAGAAGCAACCAACGCAAACACCCCCAAAGGCGCCACGTACATGACCAAATGGACCACCTTCATGATGGCTTCGTTCATCCCGTCGAAAAAAACGATGACCGGTTTTCCTTTGTCTCCCAGGGTGGTGAGCACCCCGCCCAGCACCAGGGAAAAAAGTATGATGGGAAGAATTTCCATCTCAGCCATCGAGCGCACCAGGTTGTCCGAAACAAAACTTTCCAGGATATCGGTGAAGCCGATCGCCTCCTTTTCGGCAATTCTTTCAGGAAGTCCTTCCGAAACCATCTCCACACCCACTCCCGGCTTGATGAGATTCACCACAATCAATCCCAGACTCACGGAGATGGCAGTGGTGCACATAAAATAGATGAGAGTGATGGCTCCGGTCTTTCCCACTTTGCGGACATCGCCCAATCCGGATATTCCAACGATCATCGAAGAAACGATCAGAGGAATCACCAGCATCTTAAGAAGGTTTAGAAAAATCTCCCCAATCCAGGCAACCGCCAGCATTTCCTGGCCAAAAGACCAGCCGCATACTATTCCAGCGGCGATTCCGGCCAGCATCAGATACAAAAGCAAATTATTTTTTTTCATTGGAATCAAGTAATTTCGATTTAAAGAACCCGCCAGGATCGAAGGCAAAAGCTTCGTTAACTATGAACGCCTCCATTAAATTTTCGGCAGGCTGAAAGAAAAGGATTAGTCTCAAGCAAACATAAAGAGGGTATCGTAAAACAAATGCCCAGGGCGAACAAGGCAAGAGTCCAGTGAGCCTGCGTTTTCCCGGAAAGAGAATTCATCATTAATCCTAAGTGGAATTGTCCTGGTGAAAAAGGTATCTTTATATTCAACAGGGCAGGCGTGGTAAAGTTTTTTCTAATTGTTGATAACGAGAGGAAAATCATGGGAGAAACTGTCAAACTCAGCTATCAGGGAAAGACGTATGAATTTCCAGTAGTCGTGGGAACCTGCGGAGAAAAAGCCTTCGACATTTCCACCTTGCGTTCCGACACGGGTCTGATCACCTTTGATCCAGGCTTTCTCAGCACCGGGTCTTGTGAGAGCACGATCACTCATCTGGAAGGCGATAAAGGTATCTTATTGTACCGGGGTATTCCTATCGAACAACTGGCGGAAAAAAGCACTTTCGTTGAAACCGCCTACCTTCTGATTTATGGCAACCTGCCCACGCAAAAAGAGCTGGATGTTTTTCATCATCACATCACCTATCACTCCATGCTCCACGAATCGATCAAAAACTTTTATGACGGTTTTCCCAACAATCCCCATCCCATGGCCGTGACCAGCGCGGTAGTCGGCTCCCTGGCGACGTTTTACGAAAATCAGCTGAACGTCCGCGACGAACGAGAGATTGAAATCACCATCCATCGTCTCATCGCCAAATTACCGACCATCGCCGCCTACAGTTACAAGAAATCCATCGGCCAGCCTCTGCCCTATCCGGACAACTCTTTAGGCTACGCCAGCAATTTTTTGAAAATGATGTTTGGCACTCCCTGCGAACCTTACAAAGTGGATCCTTTGGCCGCAAAAGCCCTGGACGTTTTGTTGATCGTTCATGCCGATCACGAGCAAAATTGCTCAACCAGCACCGTCCGGTTGGTTGGAAGCTCCATGTGCAACCTGTTCGCCTCCGTCTCCGCGGGGATATACGCCCTTTGGGGTCCCCTGCATGGCGGCGCCAACCAGGCAGTCATCGAAATGCTGCAGGAAATTCACGAAGGTGAAGGAGACGTTAAAAAGTATATTGAAAAAGCCAAGGACCCAGAAGATTCCTTTCGACTGATGGGGTTCGGTCACCGCGTCTACAAGAACTTCGACCCCAGAAGCCGCATCATAAAAAAGCTGGCGCATCAAATACTCGCCAAATTGGGAACCAGGGAACCGTTACTGGAAATCGCCCTGGAACTGGAAGAGTTCGCCACTAAAGACGAATATTTTCTGGAGAAGAAGCTCTACCCCAATGTGGATTTTTATTCAGGGATCATTTACAAAGCGCTCAACTTTCCCGTCAATATGTTTCCGGTGTTATTTGCCATGGGGCGTCTGCCCGGCTGGATCGCGCAATGGAAGGAATTGCAGGAAGACAAAAATTTCAAGATCGGACGGCCCCGGCAAATCTACAAAGGCGAAGCGCGTCGGGATTATGTGCCGCTGGAACAAAGAAAATAAAAGGCGCAGGAAAAAAAACGCTAGGAGTCCGGTTCAATCGTGCAGGTGAAGGGGAATTGTTCCATGGATGCCGCCGTGTGAACCTGGTCGACTTTAAACTCCGCCTGTTCCAAAGGCATGGTCGCTACGTGGGAGGCTCCGTTATGATGAATTTCAAACATCAGCTTTTCCGCGGTTTCGTAGTCTTTGTGGAACAAATTGACCAGGACGCGCACGACGAATTCCATGGTCGTGACTTCGTCATTCCACATAATGACCTTGTACTGGGGAATATAGGCTCTATCGGTGGAACGGCCCGTTTCCTCGTCAACTCCTGGGGAAAAGGGTAATGTTTCCGTTGTCATAAACGACCTGTTTAATAAGAACCGCTTTTATTATTAAATCCATTCAGAACGATATTTATACAGTAATTTATATTAGAGAATATAAAAAAGTTTTTCAAATATTTTGTTATTTTGGAAATAACTTATTATGTTTCAAATATTTAGTCAAGCATCGTCCTGCCTCAATCGGAGTTCCGTAAAAAAGTTTTTTTTCATGGGGGTCGCGTTCCTCGCCGTTTTTTTCATCGCCCATATTCCCCTTGAAGTGCAATCCGACCCCAAAAGCGGTCTGCCTTTCGGGCAATACGCCTCCTTTCAACCCGAGGGAGACATCCGGCGCTTTGTTGGAGAAACCCTGTATTTCGATATCAGCTTTTTATGGTTTAAAAATGCCGCCACGGCCTATGTTGGGTTTTATGAAAAAAATGGCGAGTATTATTCCTATCTCGATGCCCAGACCAAAGGCTTCGTCGGGTTTTTCACCGCCTACCGGCGCCACATCTACCAAACCAGTTTTGAAATCATCGATGGCGGGAAACGTGTCCGACCCAAGCGGTTCATGAGAGAAGTCATTGAAGGCGGCAGTGTGGAGCGGGCCGATCATTTTTTTGATTACCAGACGCGGGAGCACCGCTGGCGCCAGACTCAGGATGAAATCACGGAAGACTCAGGAACAGAGGATATCCCGCCGGGAACCAATTTCGACGATGTCCTGACCGCCTTCTACAACTTTCGAAATTCAGTTTATGGTCCCATCCGCAAGAACGAAAAATACGTCATCAAAACCATCCCTGAAAAGGGTCATGATGAAATCACCATCCACGTGCGGGAAATTGAAGAAGTAAACAAGGTCAGAAAAGAGGAAGGCAGAGAACCTGGAGAAGATCTGCTGGTCGATATCGTGGTGCCAAAAAGTATTTTTAAAACCGAATCAGGAATCATCCGGCTGTGGGCCTCGAAGCACTATATCCCCATAGAGTCCACCATCAAGGATTATATTTTCCTGGGCGACCTGCATGCAAAGTTCAAAGAACGAACGGAACGACATTCTAAAGTCACCGGCAACATACCCGTGCCTTCCCTCTCCCCCGCCTCGCGTTAGGCCCTATACGTCAAACGTAGGAAGAGGCGGGTCCTGCCAAAGGTTGACCTGATTGGTTTCATCCAGCGTCACTTCACCAAAAGTCACAGAGTACGGTTCCATACTTTCACAATGGAAATCGACGTGAATTTTTTTGATGTGCCACTGACCTTTTTCGGGACCGACCAGAGTCATGCTGTGAGCAAAACTATTGACCTCGAACCCGCCCTCGAATACTCCGCCAGGGACGGTTTCCCCGGATGTATTTTCCAGAGGCAGCGTATGGTTATTGATGCTGAACTGCACAGGACCTGAGGTTCCGGAATCCCCCGTTTCGATTTTCAATTTAAAGTTATTCAGTTTCGGCATGATTTATTTTATGAGAAATATGGATTGACGCCCGCGGAGTGATCCGTTTCATCCAGAATCGCTCCCACCTTCGGAACCGCATTGCGGAAAGACGTGTGAATTCCCTGCTTGAGAGTAAGGTCCGCGGCACTGCACCCCTGACAACCGCCTCCCATTTGAATGGTCACCGTGTTTCCCGTGATGTCCATCAGAGTGATATTGCCCCCATGCCCCGCAACGCCGGGATTGACTTCCGTATCGATCACCTTTTGAATGCCCTCACGGATCGATTCCTCCGAAGGCAGTTCACTGATAATTTTATCCGAAATCAACGTCCCTCCCTGCTCAAGGGCTTGCCGGACCATCGCTCCCACTTCCGCCGCCAGCGGCCGCCAATCGACCACGGTTTTATCCTTGCGGGTGACGGTCAACGTAGAATCCAGAACAAGCACCGTCTCAATATCGTCGAGACTGAACAGGGCTTCCGCCAGAGGCGATTCCGCGGCGCTTTCAAAACTTGAAAAAAACCAGGAGTAGCCTTCCATCAGCTTGCGGTTGACCATAAAAACACACTGGTCCCCAGTGGCGGAAGGCTGAGCCTTAATGAGTATTTCATCCGACTGCGGGGATTGATTGTTCCCGGCGATGATCGGAGCCTGAATCACCTGGCGTTCCTTGGGAAGTTTCGGGAAATTCTCGGGCGTTTCCGTAGGAGCTTGAGCCACACTTTCCTCCTGAGAAGGGGGTGATACAGATTCCGTAACAACTGAACCGGAAGAACCGGCTTCTTCATCGGCAGGTTCACTGCCGTTAAAAATATTCTTTAATTTTTTAACAAGAGACACGATGCCATCTCCTAATTATTTTAGTGGTCCAAATTCTAAACTCTTATAAACCCAATTTTATCGCACTTTACACAAATAAATACCGGGGACTCAATGAAAAATCCAGTTTCGTCCTGTTTGTAAGTTATTAGAGGATAAAAATAAGGGAAAGATTTATTTTGCTCACCGATCATCCCACTATCAGCATATTTAAAAACAACTGTGTAGGAAATATTTGCAATGCCGAAAATGGATACAATCCGGCTCTTTTAAACGCGAAAAGCGTCTGCAAGCACTTCCACCTGCAAGGAACCGGGGTCTTCCGGAGCGGGAAGCACGGAGACCACGTCAAAACGAATTTCCCGGTCTTTCACCTTATTGTTGGCAAGGAAGGACTGCGCGGTCTGGGTTATTTTTTTCTGCTTCGCTGGAGTGACAGCCATCGAAGGATGTCCGAAGGCTTCGTCCACCCGCGATTTGACCTCGATAAAAACTAAAACCCCTTTTTGTTCGGCAATAATATCGATTTCCCCAATAGCCGTGCTAAAATTTTTTTTCAAAATTCGGTAACCCTGCTTTTTTAAAAAAGAAGCCGCGGCTTTTTCACCCTTCTTGCCAAAATCCAGACGCTGTTTTGTCATTAGCCTTCAGTTCCTGTTTGCCTCTCCCCTCGCCTGCCTGCTATCCTTAAGCCTATGATTCTCGGACTCGACGACATTCCCGGAGGGGTGGTTTTTGTATCCTTCTTGATCTGGCTGTGCCTTTCCGGCCTGTTTTATCTAGTGTGTTATCAAGCCGCCCTGAACGTTCTCGACGATATCACCAGAAACAGCATAGCAAAAATACCCGTCATGTGGGCGGCGGCGGTTCCGTCCGCCGGGCTGATGGCGGTTCTCAACTATAAACCTCTCATACTATTTTTCATCATGGCGGTCGCCAACTTCTTCAGGATAAAATCACTCGACAAACCGGGAAGAAAACTGAGCGGCCTGCAATTGAACCAACCGCTTTTCTATTTCGCCAGCTACAGCTACCTTCTTCTCATGTTAGCCCTCGCCTTTTATTTTCAGTCGGAAGAGTTTCGCGTGATGTTGAGCACCTGAACAATTAACAAAGAGAAAGGCAAGACCGCTCGCAAAAATTATAAAAACACGAACAGGACCATTAAGAATACAACGAAAAGAAAAGTGATCCAAATTTTATGAAGCAGGGATTCTGGCGAAGACTCTTTTTGATCCGCTGGGTGGACGGGATATTGAATTTCATGGTGGGCGAAAAATGGAGTACTCATGGCGGCCTCCCACATTTTGGTGGATGGATTAAACCTAACCGGCTCTCGAAGGTAAGACCGCCTCTATCAGATTTTATTCCCCGGATGGTTTTGCTGAGCGCCTGAGCCCTTTTTGTAAAACCAGCTATTTCAATTCAGGAAAATGCCATTCTTTTCTCAAGACATGAGGCTCTTTTGGGTCGAGATAGCCTTCAACCACAATAATATTTTTGTTGTCATCAGATATAACGACCACCTGTTTTCCTTTCTCCGGGTCCGGATGATCGGCAACGATGGCAACGTTTTCAGGTACCAAAGGTGTGATTCTTTTAATATGCTCCAGCTCGTCGGGAGAAAACTCAATACTGGGGCCGTCCGCCACATACCATTCTGCGGTACCCATTGCGGAAAACATCCACGTTAAAAAATTAGAAGGCGTTTTTTCACCCGACAAAATCAAAAACGAGGAGGATTTTAATTGTTTTTCTGAAGACACATGGCGAACGACTTTTATCGCTTGTTCAAGTTCAGGATGTTCTGTTGCACACCCCCCAAACAGCAACAGGAAAACCATCCACAAAGAACCCGCCATGCGCCTGCCGAAGAAAAAATTCATAGGGTATTTCCTTCACTGATTGATGGAACGCGGTAGCCACATCCCGGTTTTGGAACGGAAATTTTCGTAGTCTGCCCCGTATTGTTCGGCCAGGGCTTTTTCTTCATGGTAGATGCGAAACTGAAACCCGAACCAGGCGGATAAAACGCCCAGAATGGCCGCTGACCAGGAATGCGTGTTCACCGCATAAGCCAGGATAACGATCATCATCGCCGTGTAGGAAGGATGCCGCATCAGGCCATACAGCTGATCGGTCTTCAGAGTCTGCTTGTTCCTAAACGCGATATCGAATTTAAACGCCAGAGCCCCCAGCTGGGAAACAGCCACCACACGCATCACCGCCCCGAACACAAACAGCGTCAGGACGACTGCCAACTCGGCCGGGGCGACGGGGATGGCCGTCATCCGCGCCACATAGGACAATCCTATCAGCGCCGCACCGATGGGTAGCGAGTGACCGAATAATTGTGCGAAAAATGCCCGGTCGAAGGTCATATCCTCGCGTTTCACGGTGATCACAAAAATGATCAATTCGATGACTCCAAAAACCGTATTGAAAAGGGAGACGAGAAGAAAACGGTCGGCATTTTCCGGAGTCAACCCCAGGGGAACCAGAGGAGCCAGATAAATGCACCCCACCAGAACAATATTGAAGTTGAAATTGCGGATCAGAGCCCACCCGAACACGGCAAGATAGATTCCAAAATTGAGATTGATCCAGGATTGCGTCATGATGTCAGTAGGTGGTTCTGTGGATCCGGGAAACAACTATTTATAACATAAATCACTATAATTCAAATAGTTAATAATATTTTCCGCGTTCCATCTTCGACGGAGCAACGAGGGGCCTGTTACTCATGAAATTCGGGTTAAAAAATCTGCAACTGCTTCTTTTTTAAGGAAAATATTTCCTGCATGCCAGCATTAACCTGTTTTTTGAGTCATTTTTATTATAAGATAGAGATCCATTCATCCAAGCGGGAATTTTTATCTCGAAAAACCTTAATGCGCGAGATTGAGGGCAGCCCGCACATGGATCCTTGGCCTGTACCTAATCATATATAAACCACCGATTGAACGATTCAATCATACCGATACGTAAGAGGATTGTAATGGACATCAAAACATTGAATATTCCCGATGAGGTCAAACGGGAGATCGAAGAATTTGCGGCGGAAGTCGAGCGGCGTAACCGTGGCGAGGTGCCTGAAGAGGAATTCAAGCGGTTCCGCCTACAGCAGGGCATCTACGGCCAACGGCAGGATGAAGAACAAATGGTGCGCACCAAACTGCCGCTCGGAAAAATCACTGCCGACCAGTTATATTGCCTGGCCGAATTCGCAGACAAATATTCGCATGGGATTTTACACGTCACCACGAGGCAGGACATTCAGTTTCACTACGTGAAATTGAAGGACGTCCCCCAGGCCATGCAGCTTCTGGCGGACCACGGCCTGACCACCCGCGAAGCCTGCGGCAACACCGTGCGTAACGTCACCGCCTGCCACAAGGCGGGCACCTGCGCCGGCGAAGTATTCGACGTCACGCCCTACGGGAAGGCCGTCTCCAGATATCTCCTGCGCCATCAATTGACGCAAAACCTGCCGCGTAAATTTAAAATCAGCCTCGGCGGATGCGCCGGATGCGGTCTGGCCCCTATTCACGACATTGGCTTGAAAGCCCTCGTTCGCGAGGAAAACGGCAAGGAGGTCCGCGGTTTTAAAGTGTTGTTCGGCGGCGGGCTCGGTTCCTTCCCCCATGCGGCGAAATTGTTAAAGGAATTTGTTCCCAGCGAAAACCTGTTGAGGGTCTGCGAAGCTGTCGTCAGTGTGTTCGACAAATATGGGGACAAGGTGAATCGCAATAAGGCGCGGTTTAAATTCGTGCTGGACAAGTTGGGTCAGGAAAAAACCACCGAACTTTTCGAAGAAGAATATGCCGCCCTGGAAGGCAAGCATTACGATCCCATAGAGATTCAAGAGGAAAGCATTCCGGAAATCCCGGTCTACACCCCCACTTCAGAATTCGACGGTGATCCTGCATTTTTGACCTGGAAAACCCGTAACACCTCCGAACAAAGGCAGGCAGGATTTTTCAACCTGCAAATCAAACTGCTTCTCGGAGATCTGGACATTCCGCAAGCAAAGGCCATTGCCAAAATAGCGGATTCCTATGCCGGCGGCACAATTGTCAATACCGTCAATCAGAACATGATGATCCCCTGGGTCAAAGAAGACGCGTTTGGCGCAATCTACGGCGAATTAAAAAAGGTCGGTCTGCACCGCGCAGGTACGGAAGAAGTCCGGGACATCACCTGCTGTCCGGGTTCGGAAACCTGCAATCTGGGCATCACCGCTTCCAGAGGCCTGGTCGCGCATTTGAATGAAAAAATGGACAACAACGGGCTCACCTTCTCCGAAGACCTGGAGCATCTGTCTATCAAAGCCAGCGGCTGTCCCAATTCCTGCGGACAACATCACATCGCCTCGATCGGCTTTCACGGCGGCGCCAAAAAGGTGAACGGTGTGCTTGCGCCCCATTATGAAATTTTTCTTGGCGGGCGGGTTTCCGAGGACGAAGTGGTATTCGGAAAACCGGTCATAAAAGTTCCCGCTAAAAACGCCCCCGATGTCGTGCGAGCCACCATCGACGATTACAAGGCGCAAAAAAGCGGCGATGAAACCTTTGGCGAATACTTCGACCGCCAGGGTAAAAAATACTTCAAGGATTTGCTATCCCCGCTGGTGAAGCTGTCGGATATTGAAAAAGCGCCTGAAAGCTATATCGATTTCGGTTCAACCGAGAAATTTTCCCTGGAAGACAGAGGTCAGGGAGAATGTGCGGGCGCCATGACGGACTTGATCCAAAACCTGATATCCGATGCGGACCGGGCCAACTTTCAAGGCAGACTCGCCTTTGAGAAGGGAAACTATCTCGAGGCGCAGGAGAAGGCCAGCAAAGCGCTGGTTGCCTGCTCAAGGGCCTTGCTGGCAACGGAAGGCATCGACTTTAATGAAGACCGCGATTGCCTGTTAAAGTTTCAATCCCTGATCGTCGATATGGAAATCGTTTCCTCCCGATACGCCGATTTGATCGATCACTATGATGACGCCTTGGAATCACCGGACAAGAAAAAGGCCGAGTGGTGGCTCAAAGAGACTCATGATCTCGTGGAAGAATGCAAACAGGTCAATGAAAAAATGCAAACTGAGAAAACCTTGAGAATTCGAGTCGCTTCCTCCGAAAAGAAGGCGCAGAAGGCCAACGGCAAAAAAACAGCCGCCGACAAGCACGTCAGCATTGACCTTCTGGGGGTGAAGTGTCCGTTCAACTACGTCAAGACGAAACTCAAACTGGAAACCATGGAAACCGGAAACACGCTGGAAGTTCTTCTGGATGAGGGAGAACCGGCGGAAAACGTTCCCAAAAGCATCCAGAACGACGGGCATAAAATGCTTTCGCTTGAAAAGGATAACGGCCACTTCAAGCTGCTCATAGAAAAGGTCTGAGGAGGAATGCTGAAAAGTATGACCGGGTTTGGCCGGTACGAATCGGAAAACGGCGATTTCTCCTGTAAAGCGGAGATTCGCTCCGTCAACAACCGTTACATTGAAATAAACGCCCGGGTGCCAAAATCCCTGATGACCCTGGAGGCGGCGCTCAAAAAACGCATCAAGTCGCGTTGCGCCAGGGGATCGTTTGATCTTAATATTTCATTCGACAAAAACAACGGCAACTCGGGAGATCAGATCCTGCAACCCAACCTGGCCCTAGCCAAACAATACAGACAAGTATTTGATCAAATAAAAAAACATCTTGAGTTGCAAGATGAGATCGATATCAGTTTAATATTATCCATGAAGGATGTGGTCAAGGTCGAACCGGTGGCTCTCGACCCGTCGCGGGAGGAGTTGATCCTCAACACCGTGGATGAAGCCCTCTCTTTCCTCATCAAAATGCGGGAAGAAGAGGGAGAAAACCTGCAAACGGATATTTTGTTCCGCCTGGATTCCATCGAAAAACACGGAGAGGCCATCAAGGCGCGTCAATCGGAAGCCGTCAACGCTTATAAAGAGCGCCTCGCGGAACGAATAAAAGTTTTAAGCGATGGAGTGGAAGCCGATCCCTTACGCCTTGCTCAGGAAACAGCCATCATGGCGGACCGTTGTGACGTCACCGAAGAAGTCATTCGCCTGGAAAGTCACATCAAACAGTTCAGGAGTCTTATAAAATCCAAAGACCCCATTGGACGAAAGCTGGAATTTCTCACCCAGGAAATCAACCGGGAAACCAACACCGTCGGCTCCAAAACCATCGACTCCGAGGTTTCCCAAAGGGTGATAGAAATTAAAAGCGATCTGGAGAAAATCAGAGAGCAGTTGCAAAATATTGAATAACCCGCGAGCAAAAGAAGAAACCGCCAACCGTCCGGTCAACCCTTAATGAGTCCTTCTTCTCAAACACCGCCGTTTTCTAAAGGGGAAGGAATCGCCCTAGTGCTCTCCGCCCCTTCCGGCACGGGCAAGACCACCGTCTTAAAACGCTTGATGGAAAAACGGCCCGGCATCCGGTTCACCGTTTCCCACACCACCCGCTCACCACGCAAAGATGAAATCGAGGGTGAACATTATTTTTTTATTTCGGAAGCGGAATTCCATGAAAAAATGGAACGGGGAGATTTTATCGAATGGGCCAAAATTTCCAGCAATTTTTATGGGACGGCTTTCGATTCGATCAACGATTATAAAAAAAAGGGGCACGATTTTATCCTGGAGTTGGACGTGCAAGGAGCCGAATCTCTACGCAAACTCAATTTCCCCGGAGTGTTCGTTTTTATTTTGCCGCCTTCCATTGAGGAATTATCGGCCCGCCTGACAAACCGGAACACCGAGTCCCAGGAAAAAATCAACCTGCGACTTCAAACCGGGTTGAGAGAAATCAAACAGTGCCTCAGCTACGACTACATATTGATCAACCGTGAAGTGGAGGAAACCGTTGACAATCTCATCGCGATCATCAAAGCGGAAAAATGCCGGCCCGCTTGCTTCACGCCTCCATCCCAGGATATTCAAGCTTTATTGGATAAATAAGGAACAAGAATAATGGCAACTGTCGATCTCACAAATTTGGTCCGCGAAAAAGTAAAGTCCCTCAAAGCCTACCAGGTGGAGAATTTCGACTGCGAGATCAAATTGCACGCCAACGAAAACCCGTTTCCGCCACCCGCAGAATTGTTAAGGCAGTTTGATGAAAGTTTGAAGGAGATTCAACTGAACCGTTATCCCGACCCGGACTGCCTGCGATTGAAAGCGGCCATCACGGAAGTCAACGGCTTTCCCGCAGAATCTCTGGTTATCGGCAACGGGTCCGACGAACTCCTTCATCTGATTCTGCAAATTTTTTGCGACGCAGGGGAATCCTATTCTTATCCCGACCCGACCTTTGGAATGTACTCCATCATCGGCAAGGGCATGGGGCTCGTTCCCCAGCCTTTCCCTTTGAAAGAAAACTGGGACTTTAACGGCGATGATTTTTTGAAATTTCTGAACGAGAAAAAAGCCCGGGTGGTATTTTTCAGTTACCCCAACAATCCCACTGGAAACTGTTATTCCGCAAAAGAAATTGAAAAAGTCATCGAAAATTTTCAGGGAATCGTCGTTCTGGATGAAGCCTATTTTGACTTCGCCCATAAAACGTTTTGCCAATCCATCAAAGAGCACAACAATCTGATCGTTCTGAGAAGTTTGTCCAAAATCGGCCTGGCGGGGTTGCGAGTCGGTTATGGGATCGCCAACCCCCTGATCATCGACCAGATCAACAAAGTCCGCCTGCCGTACAATTCCAACACCGTCTCCCAGGAATTTGCCACCCGGCTGTTGAACAATTTTGCGCCGGTTCAGGAGCAAATCGACGTTATTTTACGGGAGCGGGACCGCCTGATTGAGGGTCTTTCGCAACTGGATTTTATAACCGTGTTTCCGACGGATTCCAATTTCATCTTGTTTCGGGTCCACGACGACGGCGATAAACTGTTTAAACAATTGATGAAAAACGGCATTCTGGTGCGTAATTTATCGGCCCATCCCCTGCTAAAAAACTGTTTGCGGATCACCGGCGGCACGGCAAAAGAAAATGACCGATTTTTGGCCCAATTGGGTAAAATAGGTGGTACGGGAAACGGATGATTGCGAGTTTGAGAAGATGAGCGGATTTAAAAAATTTGCTTTCGGTTCTATTGGAGCGGTGCTTGTCATTTTCTGGATTGTGGGCGGCTTTTTTTACTATTTGGCAACCCATTCGGTCTCTGAAGAATTTCACCCTGAAATTGTCAACATTGCTCCAGGGATGACGCTGAAGAAAATCTCCACTTCTTTAGAGGACAAACATCTCATCCGCAGTTCCATTTCATTTCAGCTTCTGGCGCACTTGCAAAAAAAGCAGGGTCAAATTCAGGTGGGCGAATATGAATTGTCGCCTTCCATGACCCCCGGGGAAATATTGCTGAAAGTCACGTCGGGCAAGACCGTCCTGCACGCCGCCACCATCCCGGAAGGCTACCGGATTACAGAGATTGCCGCGCTTCTGGCGGAACGGGGGCTGGCCAACCGGGAAGAGTTCATCCGCCAGACCCAGGACAATGAATTGATTCAATCCAGCGGCATACCGGGAAATTCCCTGGAAGGCTATTTGTTCCCGGAAACCTACCACTTTAGCAGGAATACCCCGGAACAAAAGATCGTACAGAAAATGCTGAAAACATTTAAAGAGCAGGTTGCGACCGCAGATGTTAAAAACCGGGCAAAGGCCTTAAACCTGACGTTCCACCAGATCATCACCCTTGCGTCTCTCATTGAAAAAGAAACCGGTGTCGATGAAGAGAGAAAAATCATTTCGTCCGTCTTTCACAACCGCTTGAAAAAAGACATGCGCCTGCAAACCGATCCGACGGTTATTTACGCCATCAGCAATTTTGACGGCAACATCCGCAAAAAAGATCTTTCCATCGACTCGCCTTACAACACTTATAAATATAAAGGATTGCCTCCCGGACCGATCGCCAGCCCCGGCCTCAAATCGATCGTTGCGGCCTTGAACCCGGACGACACCAACTATCTTTATTTCGTATCGCGAAAGAATGGCAGTCACCAGTTCTCTTCGACTCTAATGGAGCACAACCGCGCCGTTCAAAAGTATCAGTTGCGGCGCATCGCCAACCGCGGCCGCCCTTGACCCGAAACACCGGCCTTATCCCACAGGTAAATCCCTATGACAAAAAAAAATCGGCTGTTCAGTTACAAAGACAATTCTTTCTTCAACGCCTTCATTCACACAGGAATGCTGATCAAAGTTTTGATCGCGATCGCGATGATTGTCGGACTCTGGTATTACCTTTAAGCTTGTCAACGATCCCCCCTCCAACGATTTTTCCTGACCGAACGCTTGCAAAACCGGGGAAACAGGAATAAGTTATATGAAACGATACCTTGCGGCGGGAGGATATTTCTTATGAGTCAAGAGAAGATGCACCCACAGAATTTCGACCATTCCCAGTGGTTAAAAACAATCGCGGATTCCTGGGACAACGCGCAGGCGTTTTTTGGAGAGGTCTGGGAAACCTGTAAAGTTCTGTTCAAAAAAGCGCTGAAGCAAGGAATCAAAGAAGTAAAATTTTTTCTTTCCCGGTCCACCCCGTTCGATTTTATCTGCGGCGGTTTGAACGCTCTCTTCGGGTTTTTAGCCGCGTTGATTTTCCTTTCCGGGTTTGGCCTGCTCGGATATCAAACCCTGCTCTGGCTCATCGACGGCGTTTGGACGGAATACCCTCTGGCCATCGTTTTTAATGCCCTGTTTGAGAACACCGCCCTGCACTCCTGGGTTTCCAATCCAGAGTCGTGGTATGGCCTGCAAAAGGTCGTTGCATGGACCCTTGAGAACATTCCGCTTTCCGCGGCTCTCATTGTTCCAGGATTCATTCTCGCCTCGATTTTATCGGGAATCATGGCAGGAGCCATCGCGATTCGCTATTATCAGTTCAAAAAAGCCGGGAAAGAATGAGAAAAGGACGACCCTTGTTCCATGTCAGGTCAATAAAGCGAAAAATGCCTCCGGTTTCTTCAGGCGTACCGTTCAAAAGTAATTCCTTTTCTCAACGCGCAGGAAACCCCTGAAATTTCGGTGGATAGCAGTTTTTCGCTCTTTTTTCACTGTAAATCTTATAAAAACCCTTTATTATACTTAGAGTTCAGTTAACTTTCAGCTCACCCGACTCAACCACTCTCACTGAAAAGATAAGCGAATAATGAATATTTTAATTACTGGCGGCGCAGGGTTTATAGGTTCCCACATTGCCGATGCCTACCTGAAACAGGGGCATCGGGTGGTCATTCTCGACAATTTGTCCTCGGGTAAAAAGGAAAACATCCCCCAAAAGGCTGTTTTCCACGAAATAGATCTATTAGACCCTGCCGTGGAAAAGCTGGTAAAGGACGAAGGCATAGAAGTGATCAACCACCATGCGGCTCAGATCTCAGTCATCAATTCCGTGAACGACCCGCTGAACGATGCAAATATTAACATTCTGGGAACTATCAAATTACTGCAATACGCCGTATCCAGTGGCGTAAAAAAGTTTATATTCGCATCCACCGGAGGCGCCATCTACGGGCTTCAGGACACCTTCCCTGCCGATGAGAGCCATGTCTGCCGCCCGGAAAGCCCCTACGCGGTTTCCAAATTTTCGGCGGAAAACTACATCAATTACCATCAAATAACCTACGGTTTGAACGCCACGGTCCTGCGTTACAGCAATGTCTACGGCCCCCGGCAGGACCCTCATGGAGAAGCGGGAGTGGTGGCTATCTTTTGCCAAAAACTCTTGAAAAAATCCCAGCCGACGATATTTGGAGGCGGGGAACAAACCCGGGATTTTGTCGCAGTGATGGACGTCACTCAGGCCAACGTCCAGGCCCTCAATCCCTCACTGACGGGAATATTCAACATTGGCACGGGAAAAGAAACTACCGTCAACGAACTGTATAAGCACCTTGCCGAAATGGCTGGAAACAACATTTCCCCCGTTCAAGGGCCGGCCCGCAAAGGCGAATTACAAAGAAGCGTTATCGCTCCTGGGAAGTTTAAGAAGTCTACGGGCTGGCAGCCGGAAGTGCCTTTAAGGCAGGGACTGGAGAAAACCTTTGAATTCTTTGCCAACCCTGTTTCAAAATAATCCCATTTATTTCAATAGGTTACATTATAACCCGCCTTTCATTTTCCGGGATTCCCACCGCATCCGGTCAATGTGACAAACCTTTAACATTCCCTTAACTCATCCTTCATACGATAATTTTAAACTAATATCAGATCAACGATATTAACAACCCGGCTCAGTTAAAGTCTTTTTTTGGGGAATACAGTTATGGACCTTTTTATAGCCAATTCATTCAGTGGCCTTGTTATCTTTTTCATTGGAATCACCCTTCTCAATGTTTGCAGCTTCATCGACAGGGAAAACCATCACAATATGAAAAGAAGCCGGATGCTCGTTTGGTATGGCCGGCGAAAAATTGATACTTTCGCCACCCTGCCCTTTTCCTTCAAGAGCAGTTGCATGACCTATTTGGGGTCGGTTTTGGCTTTATACGGGTTGGTTCAGGTGCTCGGTTCTATCGTCTGGATGGATTTTTAGTCTATCAAGTCATTTAGAGGGTTTACTGGACTTTCAGCGCCATCATCGTGACGTCATCGTGTTCGAAATTTCCTCCGGAAAACTCCAACAAAGAATCAAGCACCGCGGTTTTTACTCCCTGAGCATCGCGGCCGGAATTCCTGTTCAATACCCCGATCAATCGGTCCATACCAAACAACTGGTTTTCTTTATTGCGCGTTTCCAGAACGCCATCGGTATAAATAAACAACTGATCGTTGGAATTGAGAGAGACAAATTCCCTGTCGTAGATCGTGTTTTCTATGATGCCCAGGGGAAGATTGGCTTTTTGGGAGGGTTTTTCCAGAGTCAACCGTTTCCACTGGTTTTCACCCGACCGGTTGATCAGCACCGGAGGGTGGCCTGCAGAGGAAAAATGCAGGTGGGAATCACCTTTATTGAAAGTAATGATTTGAGCCGTGGTCAGGGCCTTGGTTCCTTCCTGTTTCACCAGGTTGTTCAGGTCGGAAAGGATCAAATTCCCCTCTAAATCGTTCATATGCGACACCATGGTGGAGTACAACCATTGACTGGTGGCGCTGACCGCATTCCCGTGGCCGGTGACATCGGCGATCGCGATCCGGGTCAACATTTCCTTACCACAAACACTGAAATAATAAATATCTCCGCCCTTTTCGCCGTCCGTTCCCTTGGAGAAAAGACTGGCCGTCATGGCCCCGGCACACACTTCCGTGTCAATTTTTTGGTTACCGCCCCAAACCTCAGAACAATTGATGGTCTGCATTTTTTTTCCTGATGAACAGCCCCCGAAAAATTTAAAAAGTAATTTCTATTTAGTCTTTCCACCGAAAGAATCATTACCTTCTTTCGGCGAAATTAAAGAAGCGAGCTCAATCAATGGGGAACAAGGCCGTTTGGAGTTTCATTATTTCTTATTATTAAGCGAATCCTTGACGGTTAAATAGGTAAAAATCACCCCCCAGCCAATGGCGATATAAATCACGCTTCGGACAAAGTTCCCGTCCAACGCACCGATCAGGACCCAAAAAATGGACCCGATGACCCAGAAAATGATGAAAATAGTGCGCAGGCCGCTGTTTTCCGACATCCAATCCCCTCAAGTGACTCCCTAAGTATTCTTCTCCTCCGCCAAGGCGCTTCGAACCATCAATAACTACGGTTTATGCCGGCCCCATACAATTTCAGAATCAGAAACATCGGGACCCGTATCACTCACAGGCATGACTTTAGCTTTAGAAGCGGCCTTTGCAGGCGCAGGTGCGGCGGCGCTCATCGATCCCAGCAAACGGCTTTTCGTCGGACCGTCCAACTCTCCAGTCGCGGACAACCCTTCGCTTTCCTGAAATTTCATGACCGCGCTCTTGGTCCTGGGTCCCCAAATGCCATCGGCCGGACCCGGCTCATACGCCCTTTCGGTCAAAGCCTCCTGAACCTTTCGCACCAGATCACCGGCAAACACCGTCGAAATTCCCGTTTGCAGGGCAAACACAAAAAATAAGGTTGCAACTGCAAATTTATAACCTGTTGAACTCCACATCTTAGCTGTTGTCATTGTTCCTCCTTAAATTTGTCCCCGCCCCGTTTCCGGGACCTGTTTTTTTACTTCCACAACAAACAATGAAAATAAGCAAATAGCGGCAGGTTTTAAAACCTGCCTGCCTGGCCACAAAACTTCCAACACGAACAGGCGGTCCGTATAACCGCAGAACCATTTCATGACAATTTTAATTTGAAGATTAGATTTAATCATATCCCATTGATGAAACACAAGAGGAAAGCCAACTACCGTACTCATTTCCATCGAACGATACCAGGAATAGATCACTGTAAAAATTCCCTCCGGTAAACCAGGGAATCGCCTCAGTCATTCTTTAATGCTCCCGGGACAACTCAACCCTCTTATTGAAAGCTCATGGCCTGGTATTAAGTGAATGCGATTTTTCAAGTCCTTTCCCTCCTCTGGAATTTTTCCATTTGGACTCATGCGAAAAAGGCCGTAACATAAAAGGGTATCCTTTAAATTTCAGGAGGTTAACGAATGCTGCAATTCAGGAAAATTGTACTCGTGATGATCCCGGTTTTTATTTTTTTCGCCCTCTTTTCATCTTCTTCATTCGCTGGTGGAAAGAAATGGAAAAAGCAAAGAATAAAGGCGCATCAAGAAAAAATAGAAACTAAACAGAACGCTCATTTGGATTGGCGCGATGAGATTAGGTATTCAGAAGGTCACACCCGCGATTGCAACTTACCCCCCGGTTTAGCCAAAAAAGGGAAGGTACCTCCTGGATGGGCGAAAAAATGCAATCACCAAGGTTCGAAACAGCACCGGAAACACCACGCGAAAAAACATGAAGACGCTCATCCCGATCACGGTCATAAAGGGTCCTCCAACGATCACGACAAGCCTTCCGTAAAGGGAGGTGTTGATATTTGGGGAAATGTACACATCCCCCTTCCCTAGTCCTTGCTCATCCTTCTTTGCGGGCCCACCTGAAAGCGGGCCCCAGAAGTTTTTTTAAATCTCCACCACAATTTTTTCCGATAACTCAATTGTTTGCGCCATTGGCATTTTCTATTGATTCCAGAAAATAAGATTTAAGTTTTTCTGATTTATGTAATTCGGATCACATGAGATTGTGATGTCCTTCTTAAGAGAGAAATCCGATGGATGATATCCTCTTTTCAATTATTAATCCGCCATCGGAGAATTCAAATGAAAAGCAAACGTATTGAAAATTGGTTCTCAGAAAAAACATGCCGCGTTAATAGAGAAAGTCCCGGACAGATGTATTTTACCAGCCAAAGAAAACTCCTGGAATTGAAACGAAATCTCAAAAAAAATTGCCAAAACCGGGAACAAGCCCTGGCCTCCGAAAGGTAAATCCCAGCCGCCCTCGGGATTCTTTTCAATCGCCACAATCCGCCTCTACAAAATCAAGTGCGCTTTTGCCACTTTCCCGGTATCATGGCATCCTGTCCCTGATGACAGACCCCGTGAAGTTTGGGCCACTGAGGGAGTTAACGAAGCTGGCGAAAAAAGCGCATGAAGAAGAAAAAGAAAAAACTAAAAACCAGAGCCGAAATCGAGGCAGAGGTCGCCGCCCAACAACTCCAATCCAAACGATTCCACGAAAAGGTCAAAGAGTCGGTCAAAGTTTATAAAAGGAAAAATGCCAAGAAGAAGGCTGAAGAAGAGATAGAGATGGAATAAAAGGTCATCCTGTCTTGACCACAAAATTCCAAAAAATGGTTATTCAACCATTGAGTGAATCCGGGTTTGAACACTTTTAAGCTCCCTATAGCAATCGCTTTCGCGATTATTCTTTTTTCAGCCGTGGCTGTGGTTTCCGATCCCTTGAAAAAACCGGATAGTATTTTCGTGTCTCCGTCCACGGATATGGAATTCGTTTACCTTCCGGGAGCCTGCTACCAGATGGGATCGGAGAAAGGGTTTGATTTTGAGCAGCCGGTCCACGAAGTGTGCGTGGGTCCATTTTATATAGGACGGTACGAGGTCACCCAGAAACAGTGGATGGAAATTATGGAAACCAATCCTTCCAAATTCAGAGGAGACAACCGGCCCGTCGACCGGGTGTCCTGGTTGGACGCGAGCGCCTTTGTTAAAAAGCTAAACAAACGGGAAGCGGACGTTCTGTACCGGCTTCCCACGGAAGCCGAATGGGAATATGCCGCCCGCGCAGGAACCACCACCGAATATTACTGGGGCGATGAAGTCGACAACGATTACGTTTGGTATTTTGGGACTGCGGATTACCAAACACATCCGGTGGGAACCAAAAAACCCAATGCCTTCGGCCTTTTTGACATGATGGGCAACGTTTGGGAATGGACCAGCGACTGGTTTGGCTCCGACTACTACCAAAAAAGTCCGAGAGAGAATCCAACGGGACCCGAGAGCGGAAAGTTTCGTGTCCGGCGTGGAGGTTCGTCCGCAAACCTGACAAGCCACATCCGTTCCGCGACCCGCTACCGGAGCACGGTTAACAAAAGACACCACATTCTGGGCTTTAGAGTCGCCCGATCGGTCCCATAACGCAGGGTTTAAGGACGAATGACCCGTTTAATCCTGGTGCTACTCATTTGTCTCTTCATCTGGAAATGCAGTGCTTCCCTGCCTGTAAGAAAAGCCTCCACAGCTTCAATTCAAATCCTATTTGTTCCGGGATATTATGGCAGCACTCTCATCCGCGAAACCGACGGCAGGAAAGTCTGGTTCACCGGCGCCGAAGCGTTGTGGGGCAATCAGACTCTGGCGCTTGACCGTGAAGGACTTGACATTCCGGGAGCCACCCCTCTCAAAGTGGGAGACGTTCTTCGCTCGGTGAATTTTCTTTCTCCGGTGATATCCAAAGACATTTACGGCAGGATCATCGACGGTTTAAACACCCGGTTTGCCGGGCAAGCCCATGTAATCCCCTTTGCTTACGATTGGAGAGACGACATCCCCCAGTCCGCTCAGAAATTGGCGCAACGGGTGGAGGATTTATACGCAGCGGGAGCTTCCAAGGTGGCGATATTGGCTCACAGCATGGGTGGTCTGGTGACAAGTTATTATCTCCTGTATGGAAATCAGAAATTAGAAGCCGCCCGTATGGACTTATCCGGGGCGCGAAGAATCAATGCCGTGGCAATGGCCGGTGTTCCCTTCAAAGGCACCCAGGCCGTTTTTCGCAACATGCAACATGGTATCCGTTTCGGTCTGAATTCGAAAGCGCTGGAAGGGTTGGCCGTGGCATCGTTTCCGTCCAGCTATCAGATCCTGCCAACCCATCCGCTGGCGTTAACGACCCTGCAAGGAGAGGATATTTCCGATTGGATTCATAACATGAAGCACTGGCGCGAAGGCAACTGGAGCTTACTCAAAAATACCGGAGCCCTCGACCCGGCGACCCGGCAAAAAAGAGAGGCCTACACCCACTCCATGCTTTTGCGGGCAGAAACCTTTTATAAAAGGATCCACGCCGCGTCCAAAAATGCAAAAAGCGACTTGCCGTTTCTACTGATGTATGGAGACGCGATACCGACGGTGCGGGGCTCTCTGTGGGATGAAAAAGAGAACACACTTCTCTTTTCTGGAAAAAATCTTAAAACAACCCTCAAAAATTTCGATGCAAGACAACTTCAATCGCCGGGGGACGGCACGGTGACGGTTTCATCAGCACAACCGCCCGAAATCTTTGCACCTATTTTTCCCGGCTTGAAGATAATCGCAAAAAAACAAGAGCACCTAGAAATGCTCAGAGATGAAATGAATCAAAATGAAATCACAGAATTTATGAAAGAAGCCCTGGAACTTCCCTTGAACATTTGGGAGAAAAAAATAAATTAGGGAAGGTCCCTGCACTAACCTCTCACAGAATAAAAAATGAAATAACGAAAAATACCGTCAATCCCGCAACTGAAAACACCAGCAACCAACCTGCAAAATCATGATTCTCAGCTTCAATTTTTATCCTGTCCTTGAGCTCCAGGAAGGAACTAAATCCATGATGATCCATGCGTTGTGTAGCCATGACAACCTCCCTTTACCCATGAAGCAGTTGTCTATAACCCTGCTCAAAAAATATAAGCCGTCAATCCCGGAATCGCAATACCCGGTTGAGCAAACCCGAAGATTTCCCCAAAAAACATGGCTATAAACATGACCAACACAAAAAAGGGTTACCCCTGAAACACGTAAACCCTTAATTTATATGGTGCCCCTGAGACGACTCGAACGTCCGACCTACGGATTAGGAATCCGTTGCTCTATCCAACTGAGCTACAGGGGCCCTTTATTTATCAAGTAGTTAGGTAAATTCTCCAGAAACTCTCATTTATCGGCGCTTTGATGGCAACAACCCACAATAATAAACCTCCCCCACCCTACTCAAAACATCTTTAAACTTGGGAGGGGGAACTTGAAAATTTACCGAATTATATCTCATATAGCAAATATTGAAAAACGTTTTGCAAGGAGTGGCTCAATCGTTTGAGTCAAAAGAAGGGAATCACCGTTCCCGCAGGAATGGGTTCAACACAAAGGTGGGGTGATGCAAAGGAATCAATCCAAGTGTTTCAAATGATGGAAAGAAAAAAAATACAATCCAGCCAAGTTAATTTGCCAACGTCGAGACTAACTTTTAAGGAGCCTGCAATTTGAAGAAAAAAACCCTCTTGCATTTAAACGATTATGCGTTCAATGGCAAAATTGAGTCATGCGATTAATGTCCTCAACTGAAAAAAATAAACCCTGAGAGAAAATAACCAACTCTTTCTCCCAGGGTTTATATTAACCTAATTGTGATTTTAAAAAACCGTCAGTACATCAGTTCATTCCACTGAGTGACAGCTTTCTGTCCGTTTCTTTCTTTGTTTTGACCATTCCAGATCGCGATTGCCATCGGGGTTTTACCCGTTTTGAATTGCGTGTCGTTCTGGTCGCTGTTGCTCAGGGAACGTT
>BQJC01000008.1 GCA_021604505.1 Nitrospinaceae bacterium
CAACGTTCGGGACGGTCTGTACGGTGGAATCATCATCGGTCCACGTGGATCGGTGTATCGCGATCCGGAGACGGGGAAAGACATTTCTCTGGGCAACTCCTGGAAAGCGGACGTGATCATCGACAAGTCGTATCCTGAAAACGCTCATCTCGAAAACTACCGCGACTTTGCGTTGTATTTCCAGGACGAGGACAACATCCTCGGGACGAGTTTCATGCCTTACCTGCAGAACGTTGCAGGATTGACCGGCGTGAACTACCGTCTGGAGCCCTGGAGTTACCGTGAAGACGAAGGTTGTGAGCTGGGCAATATCTTCACACCGTGCGTCGCCGCAGACAGCGACCCTGCAACTCCCACGATTAAAGCGCATGCGGGGGACAAGGTCATGATCAACGTCTTTGGAGCGCATAACGAGCAGAACCAGATGTTCAACGTGGACGGTCACCAGTGGCGGCGTCATCTCAATCAGGAAGGTTCTGATATGATCGACGTTGAGGAGTTCGGTGGTGGTGAGTACATCCAGGCCTTCACGAAGGCCGGTGGAACTTACAACAACCCCGGAACCTACCTCTGGTTGAACGCCAGGACCCCGTACCAGCAGGCCGGTCAATGGGGGTATTTTAAGGTTCTGCCGCAGGGTGAGAGGTCGATCCTGCCTTTGGGTGGCGCAAACCCGAAGGGAGTCAAGTCGGCATCCAACCCTGAGGATGACCGGTTATCGATGAATCGTTAAATCGATAATCTCAACCTGTAACAAGAGCAAGGGGACCTTTCCAGGTCCCCTTGTTTTTTTGTCCGATGGTTCTCTAAACAGGGAAAGTACAAAGAAAACTTTGAAAAAACTTTTAATGATTGTGGCAGGGATTTGAGCTATTATTTCTGGAGCTTTAGAATCCAAAACAGGTCAACTGTTTCAATAATATGTTCCTGCGTATACTTTTTCTGGGCACAATCTTCCTTTTAGCCGCAGTCCTCTGTTCTCCTAATTTAATCTGGGCGGGAGGCGGCGATGACCTTTCAGACTTGACCCGAAAGACTCCCCCCAGTCTGGTGAATCAGGGGAAAAAGTTATTCGCCCATTTCTGCGCTCACTGTCACGGGCGTTCGGGAGACGGCGACGGGTTCAACGCCGAGTATCTGGAAAAAGAGCCTGCCGAACTTTCGGATGAAAAATTCCAAAGCAAAAAAACCAACCATCAAATTTTCCGTGTTATTCAAAAAGGCGGAATCGGAACCCGCAAGTCGCATTTGATGCCGGTATTCGGCAACACTTTGTCCGACTCCGAGATATGGTCGCTGGTGGCTTATATAAGAAGCCTTGGCGGGGACGACTCGCAGCCTGTCTTTTTACCTCAGAAGGTAAAAACGGAGCGGCCTTTAAGTGTAGCGGCTTCTGCTGCGATTATTCAAGCATTCAGAGAATGGTTCCGGGAAGAAGGTGAGAAGCAATCATCGATTCAGGCAGGAGAAAAATTATTCAGAAAAAAGAAAAGTTGCCTTGCTTGTCACCAACTGGACGAGGAAGGGGGCAGGGTGGGGCCGGACCTTTCCCGGGCGGGGTTTAGATATAAGCCTGAATGGCTGTATGCCTGGATATTAAGACTCCGGGCTTATAAGGCGGAAACCATAATGCCTAATCTGGGGCTGAGCCAGGAAGAAGCGCGATTCATCGCGGCATTTTTAAATGGCTTGCATGGCGAAACCGAAGGAACGCCGGAAGACGGACTGCCTTATTTGCAAGCGACCGGAAACCCCGAAAATGGCAAACGACTATTTTTTGATCCCGAAGGAAAAGTTTACTGCTCGAAATGCCACCGCGTCGATGGAGAAGGAGGAACGGTCGGACCCCGTCTGGATTACGCGGGCACCCGCCGGTCGCCGGAATTTTTGCTGGAATCCATTCTCGACCCGAAAGCGGAGATCACCGCAGGGTATTCGACCGTCCTCATATTGACCAAGGATAGAAAGTTTATTACCGGAGTGAAGAAATTTGAGGATGATTCCGGGGTGGGCCTTGTGGATAAGGAAGGTAAAGAGTTATTTATTCGCACGGAAGAGATCCAGAAATATAAGACTCAAAAAATTTCCATGATGCCCGGTAATTTCAAAGAGCTTCTCGATGTTCAGGAGGTGGCGGATATCCTGGCTTATTTAAAGAGCCTGAAATTGCCGGAATTTTCGGAAAGGGTTGCGGAAGGGAAATAGGCTTTGCGGGGAAGTTTCAAATTTATTCATCGACGCCGATTTTTCAGATGGTTCAAACGCTTTCGCGTTCCAAAAGACCCATATAGGCCAAAAGCGGAAATTCGAAATCCAAAAACCGAAAATAACTGAATCTGAAACTAGTTATGGCACATCATTCCTGTTTTCCAATTAGGGCGCGTCCTATAAAATTGGTGTCCTCTCCGAACCAGATGGTCCTTTCATTGGCATCGAACATCATATGACGCACCGATCCCCCGCTTTCCGGGATCTCCGTGATGTTGACGAATTGCTTTGTGGATGTATTGAATCCCACCAACCGGTTTGGCATGTTCCCGGTTTCGACCACCCATACCGTGTCTTCATGGTCCACGGTCATGGCATAGGGTCCCGAATCGTTACCGCCGGGCAGAGGCCATTCCTTGAACTCCTCGGTTTTGGGATCAAATCTTCCCAACATTCCCTGCGCATAATCTCCATACCAGATCGCTCCATCTGATGTGACTACAAGTCGTCTGGAGAGAGCGTTCTTTCGGGGCAGTTCGTATTCTTTCAGTTTCATCGTTTCAGGGTCCACGCTAGCGATTTTATTACTCCCGAACATAGCAACCCAAGGTCGGTTGTGGGAATCCATCCAAATCCCATAGGGTAGGGAATTCTGAGTGGGAACCTTTATCAGGCGAACCTCACCCGATTGAGTGAGCAGCTTACCGATGAAATTGCCTCTCTGGACGGTGAACCAGATATCGCCTGCACGATCGAATACCAGCGTGTGTGGATCTTGAGCTTCTTTGTTGGGCATTTCGAATTTAGTGATCTTGCCAGTGTCAGGATCGAGCTTGCCAATATAAGCGTTGCGGTTTCCTGCAAACCATATGAATCCTGACGCATCGACGATTAGATTGTGCGGCCCTGCGCTACGGCCCAAATCGAATTTTTTGAATTTTCCGGAAGCGGGTTCCAGGTACGCGATATAACCGCCTTTCTGTCCGCAGAACCATACACGGCCTTTCGGGTCGACATAAGGATCTCGCGGCCGGGAATTGTCCCAGGGCACTTTCCACTCTGTAATTGGAACCGGTTCCGCCTGCGCGATTCCAACGGTCAACACGAACCCAGCCAGCAGGGAAAAAATGGAAATTATTACGATGCTCTTTAGTTGATTCATGATTATTTCAATTGTAAAAGGTTAATTATAAAAAATCACCTTCACATGAATAAAAATTACTTTCCTTTGACCTGCCCCTGATAGTTATAAATATTCACTATGCCTGATTTTAGGACTTCGGTGACCGTTTTCGAAAATGTTATCTCCACTCAGTCCCTCATCTCTTCAAACGAATGTAGAGCAACGTTGGAATCTAGCTAGAGATACATTTTTAAGAAATCAGCTTTACATCTTCCCAGTAAGCCCACTTTTTACTCTTCATAAGAAGTTCGTTGGGTCATTAACCGACATGTCTGCATTCGGCTGCGACTTCAATGGGTCAACGCAACACTTTATCTTTATAGCAAAAAGATGGAGTGTAGAAAATGGCCTATCGAACACGAAAAAACTATACCGCTCAGCAAAAGTCAGAGATGTGGGATCGCTGGCAACGTGGCGAATCACTTAATACCATTGGTCGGGCCTTTGATCGACCGTCATCCTCCATTTTTGGTCAATTCGCCCCGACAGGTGGTATACGCCCAGCCCCACGAAAGCGTTCACACTTAGCATTGAGTCTTTCAGACCGTGAAGAAATCTCTAGAGGCCTCGTCGCGGCGCAATCCTTACGACAAATTGCCAGATCGTTAAATCGCGCACCTTCAACAATAAGCCGTGAAATCCAACGAAATGGTGGCTATCATTGCTATCGCGCCACGCAAGCTGACCAAGCCGCCTGGGATCGCGCACATCGCCCTAAACCCTGTAAGTTGGCTTGCCACCCGACGTTAGCACGTAGGGTGGCTATGAAACTCAAGCACCATTGGTCACCGAAACAGATTGCGGGTTGGCTTAAACGAACCTATCCAAACGTAGAGAGTAAGCAGGTGTCACACGAAACTATTTATCGAAGTCTCTTTATTCAGGCGCGTGGGGTACTGAAAAAAGAGCTGCAATTGTACCTTCGTACCCAACGGGCGATACGGCGCTCTAAACAACACAGCATAAAAAATGAGGGCCTGGGTAAAATCACGAATGTGGTATCAATCAGCGAACGACCTGCTTCGGTTGAAGATCGTGCTGTACCCGGTCACTGGGAAGGCGATCTGATTGCTGGCTCAAACAACAGTCATATTGCCACCTTGGTGGAACGGCATACACGTTATGTCATGTTAGTGAGAGTGAAAGGTAAAGACACGGAAACAGTTATCTCGGCACTCATCAAACATGCACACAAACTTCCCACAGAGCTGTATAAATCATTAACCCTGGGATCGAGGGAAAGAGATGGCCGACCATCAACGTTTTACCTTGGCTACTAATATTGATGTGTACTTTTGTGACCCACAAAGCCCCTGGCAGCGTGGCTCAAATGAAAATACCAATCGGTTGCTGAGACAATACTTTCCAAAAGGAACAGATTTGTCGGTACACTCGCAGGCAACACTTAATAAAGTGGCGCGAGAATTAAATGAACGACCTCGTGAGACATTAGAATTTGAAACACCAACAGAAAGATTTAGTGCATGTGTTGCGTCCATCGGTTGAATCGGCAACCAAAAGCGGACATTCATTAACGGTATCACCTTAAAATTAACCGAAGATCCCCTCGAATTCCATTGACATGATATCCCTTTCGCTGTCCATCCAACTATCGCTGGTGACGAGACTTCGAATTATTTCCAGAGTTTGATAATAACCCTCCAGAGATTCAGCCTTTATAAAATGCTGCCAACCCAATCTGTTTCTTGAACCATAATCAGTTTTCCGGAAATTTTAGATGAGGTCTTATAATTCGGGGCGGATTTTAAAGCCTTGAAAAGTCATAGATATCATTTGGCAGCTATTATACTAGAGATGTTAAAGGAGACCTGGAGAAAAACTGTAAGAGCATTCTTGGTGGGAAGAAATTCCCGAATGAAATAGAAATGATTGGAAAAAAAGGGGAGGGCAGTCCAGTCTGGCTAAGGAAGCTGATTGGCAACTACTTTCTGTGCCGGATCCTGCCGGTAAAAACCCTGTAATACCTGATAAAGTTTTGGATGATAGTGTTTCATATTTTCGGGTTCACTAAAAAAATGTTCGGTCGCCACCGCGAAAAACTCAGTTTCATTGGTTGCCGCATAACTGTCAAAAAAAGTAGGCTTACCATATTTCACCTTGTCACATAGTTCTAGATACTCTTTGGAACACACTTCACTCCACCGCTGATATTCTTCAGGAGTGGTTAATGGTGGCGTGCCATCGGCACTGCCATCGAGCATGTCCAATTGATGTGCGAACTCGTGATAGACAACATTATGACCGTGTTCCGGATGCCGGGTTTCTCTTTTCACTTCATCCCAGACGAGTATCACCGGGCCGTGATGATGGGCTTCGCCTAGAATCGGCATCGGGCCGCGTACCGGGGTCGTCGGAACTTCAAAAAATCCTGCTGGACTCTCAGGAGAAAAGATGGTTGTAGGATAAACATAAATGGATTTCACATTGCGGTAATAATCGTTTGGCAACGCGAGTATCATCAAGCAGGCATGGGCGGCGATTATGACGCGAATTTTATCCGTCAATTTGAGGCCATTGCATCCCAACCAATGCTTTTCGGCAATAAAGATTTGGATGAGATCCTGTAAACGTTTTTTTTCCTCATTATTGAGGTGTTGATAATATTGAATGTTATTTTGAATATGCCTCTCCCACCCGCTTGGGAAAGGTGTAGCCAGTATTTTTTTTCGCCGATAATCACGAAACCAATGCCACATAAAAGTTAACCTCTTTCAAGCTGAATCACCGCCACGCTCCCAAAATATTGCAGGCACCTATAGCTAAAAATGCTTGGGATCGTTTTATTGTTTACGTCACGTCCAACTCAATTCGAGTTACCATTTCATTATTATGAACGTTGACTGTGGGTCGAATCCGGTCATTCTGGATCCGCCTTCGTCTATTAGCTAAAGCCTCAGTTATTATATAGTTTAAATGAAAAACTTTTTGGTTTCTGAAACTTTCTGGCGGAGGCTTTGATTCCTGGGTTGCTGGGGAGGCTCTTGCGGTAGGGTTTTGATCCTGAAATTTCCTTCTACTCCAATATTATCTCGAACCAGCTGGAGATGGCTTTCTGAGTTCCCTTTTCTCCCTGGGACCCGTCCCAAACATTAAAGGCGATGGGGATTTTTGTTTTTGTCCAAAACTGGATGTCGTTTTTATCATCCGCAGTGATGAGCTTTCGTTTCATGACCAGGGAATACCGTCCATAGCGATAGACCGATTCTGAAAGCACCTTCTGGTTTTCCACCGGCTGTACCTTCCAATCGCTCAATCCCGTTGCGTTCATTTCAAAGGTTTTATTGGGGCCGGACTCCCATTTCCACAAATTCACCGGGTGGCGGGAATCCCCGTTCAGGAAATAAGGCTTTAGACCCTCGGTGTTGAGACGGGTTGGAAATTGAACGGCAATGGCATCGGGAAATTCCTGAATTTCGGGTTTTTTCGGTTTCGTCTCTTCAGGTTGTTCCGCTCGCAAATGCTCGGGCAGGGGCGGCGGTGGCGATTCTTTGACGCGGGTGAGAACCGCAAGGATCGGATCGTATGATGGATCGTCCCAATGCAAATTGACGGCGATTTCATCTCCATTGTGGATGGCCTGTATAAAAATATTGTCGACGGTGGGGGCGTATAATTTTTCTTTTCCTATGATTTGTCCGCCTAGTGGAAAAAAATTAAGATCGACCTTTTTCCACGCGGGATCTTTCGGGTCTAAGGGGAGTTCTCCCTCAACCCGCTGGACGGTCATGGTTTTTTTCACCTCTGGTTTTTTCGAAGGGGACAAGGTTTGCACATAATGGACAATGTCCCAGATTTGCTGGTCGTCAAAAATTCTGGGAGAAAACCGTGGCATGGCGGTGGTTGAAAGACCCGTGCGCAGGGTCATGAAAAGCTGTTTTCGCGAATTGCCGCGACGGAATGTCCATGGCTTGCTGAGATTTCTCGGCCAGATGGCATCCGATGCGATGTCGACCACCCGGTGCGTCGATGCGCCGTCGCTTCGCCCTTTCACGCCGTGACAGCCGGAACAGTTTTGCAGGTAAAGCTCTTTTCCGGATGCCAGGCTTTCCAAGGTAAAAAGGGGCGGGTCGGGAACGATGACCTGCTTATGGGTTTTGCCTTTTTCCTTAAATTTCGCAAACTTTTTTCCCAGGCTTTTGAGGTAAAGGACCAGGCTCCAGCGATCGGCAACTGGCAGATGTCCCCAGCCGGGCATGGTGGTTCCGGGCGATCCTTTGGTGATTCGGTCGAAAAGGTCTTCGTCGGTGGGGATTTTCCCAAAAGGCGTCGATCTTATCTTTATATGGCTCTTGGTGAAATTTCTTGGCCGGGGACTGGAATAGTCCGCCGATACGCCGTCGCCTTCGCCTTTGTCTCCGTGGCACCAGGCGCATTTCTGAGCGTAAATTTCTTTGCCCTTTTCCAGGCTGGCTCTGGAAGAATGCGCCGGGTCGAGGGTTTCCTTTTTTTCGGTGGCGGTGGCATAGATAAAAAGAATCACTTTCCAGATTTCTTCTTCGCTGAGTTGATCTTCCCACGCGGGCATGGACGAGTCCCAGGGAGAAAACTTGTCAGGGAGACCGGGGCCGCCTTTCACGATTCGCCAATAGGCGTAGGACGGTGGCAGTGTGACCACGGAAACCGAGTGGGTGAAATCAGCGGGAGGAGGGAAAAACCGGTCTGCAAAAAGGCCTTGGCCGTCCATGAGGTCGCCGTGGCAAAGAAGGCAATTTTTAAAATAAATCTCGCCGCCTTCGCGAAGGTGTTTGGCTAAATGAACGGGATCTTTTGAAAGGGGGCTTTTTAATTTTTTTAAATCGACTATTTTGCCCCGAACCGAGAGGGTGTCCGGCATATCGACCACGGACGGAAGGAGTTCGGAAAACGCCAGGGAGGGGCATAACAAAAAGATGCAGGACACGAAAAAAACCGCTGGGAAAATTAACACACGGGCCAAATTGTTCTGGGAAATTTTAACAGGCCCTGTTTGAGGTTCCCGGATGGGTTTAATGCGCTCTGCGGCAAGGATCATTTGTCGCTATAAACTTTTTCTTTGTAAACACCGGCGCCGTGTTTGATTCTCCCGGATTTGATGGTTTCGTAAAGGGGGCGAACAATTTTGTCGCCGCTAAACGCAAAATTTAAATCGATCACTGAATTTTCCGTGACCTTGATTTTCTTTGACTGTACCTTCATTAAATAATGCCAGGCGGTCACCTTATAATCTCCTGGCGGGATATTGTCGATCTTGTAATTTCCGTCAATTTTGGTTTGGAAATAATAGGGATTCTGAACCCGGTAGCCCCAGGTCTGCATGAATTCATGCATTCCGCAGATCATCTGCATGATTTTGTAATCCTTTTGAAATGTCACTTTCCCATCTGAAATTTCCTCTGCCGGGATGGGAATGTTCAGGAGAATTTTTCCCCGTTCCTTCTGATACACCTGGCTGTTGTGCATGACGGCATCCTGGTTATCCACCTTAAAGGACTCGCCCTGGCGGATGGGATTCACATCCGGCGTGAATTTACAGTTTTCAGAAAGGATCATTATAGGTTCTTTGACGAACGGCTTTCCTGCTTCGACGTGTTCAAGCGTGACGAGAACATCTTTTAATCCACCGTCTGGAGAAATTTTAAAATCGTCCAGGACTCGATTTTCTCCGTCTTCGTCCGTATCCACTTCGGCGCACATATCAATGTTAGGGAATAAAACGAGATGGTAAATCCGTGGGTGTGGCATATTTCCCGTCAATATGGCCTTGCCTTGAATGGTTCCGCCATTTTTGACCTCGATTTCCTGGTAGGCCCAGCCCTGGGCCACGGAAAAAAACAGAACGGAAACCGTTAGCACCCATTTGAAACTCATTTCAGGAATTTTCATTGTATTTATAGACTCCCCTGACAAAAAATCAACGATGGTTCGCTGGATTTAGTTGGAAATTATTTTTTAGAGACCTGTGGAGTCACATCGGAAAAGTCAAAATTGACCTCGGTAACTCCTTCTCCCACATTTATTTTTTGGCTTTTGTTTCCCAGAATTTCGTGCCATGCGTTCAGTGTGTATTTTCCCGGCGGGACATCGGGAATCTCGAAACTCCCTTCTTTTTTTGAAATGTCAAAATAAGAATTGTCCGTGACGACGATCCATGCACTCATCCACCCATGAAGATCGCATTCGACCTTCACTATTTCCGGCTCCTCAAATTCGTGGGTGTAATCATCCTTGTTGGGTAAAAACATGATATTGACCGGATCGTTGTCGAAGGAATAGGTGTGCAGGTTGTGATTGATGGGGTCACTGGACCTGATTTTTAATTCCGAGTCCTTCATCATGGCAATGACGTGGGGTTCGTAGCGGCAATTTTTCTGATCCATCACATATTCTCCCGGTTTGCCGCCGAGTTTCTTGCCTTCCAGTGAAACCACCACGTTCATCAAGCCTTTATCATTCACCAGTAGTTTCTCGTTGGGAACTTCCGGTCCACAAGCTTTCTGGTATTTCCCGGTTTTCAATCCCTTGGGCAGTTTGACTTCGTTTGAATATGAGATCTTCCCTTTTATGGAACCCGAAAAGCCCAGGCTGGGGAGCGAAAGGGCCAGGATAATAAAAAAGATTTGTATGGATTTCATTGTTTAAAAATGCACGTTTTTTCAATTATTAATATGAATACTTTTTTCTATAATAACAAATAGATCCTGTCAAGTAGAGGACAAAATCCAATGGGTTTCTATGAAATGGCCGGCAATATTTTTAAAAGCCTCACCTTGAGATTACTCATTTCTGAGTCATGGGGCAACGGATTTTAGGCTTTCATATTGGGTTCCCCTCATTTAAAATAGAAGTGAGAAAATAAGAGTCCATTTTATAGAGCTTTTGAAGCGCGTTTTTATTCCCTTTTAAGGAAAACCTCATGCGTAAGATATTGACTTTTTTAGTTGTTGTACTATTTCTGGCGAGTCCTTTGTTTGCCGGAGTTCCCGGTCAGGGCGATAAAGCCCCGAATTTTTCCCTGAGTTCCATCCAAGGGGAAACTCTGTCCCTGGATTCCCTTAAAGGTAAGGTTGTGATTGTCGGGATGTTCCATATTTGCGTGCCCTGCATGAACCAGGCGATGGAACTCAACAAGGTTCGCGACCGGATCAAGTCGGATAAACTGGTGGTGTTGGGCATCAACACCAGCGGGGATTCGAAAAAAGCGGTGGAGGATTATTTAAAGGGATTCCCTCAGGCGGTTAAATTTCCCTATCTGCTGGACCCCGACATGACGGTTCACAAAGCTTACATGCAAAGGGATATGCCGACGGTATTGATCATCGATAGTGAGGGTGTTTTGCAGGCCCGGACCCCTTCGGTCGGTGCGGATCAACTGGTTCCGTACCTTGAAAAATTGTTGTAATCCACTTTCCCCGAGAGTTAATAAACTCTGCTTGCAATCTTGGGACTTCTCTTCCAGAAACCTTTTACATTTTAAGTATTAATGATTTGACAGGCGGGTCCGATGAGGATTGTGAAACTATATGTTTTACATGAACGAGAAGTGTTCGAATAGATAATCAAGCGTCATCTGGCGGGAAATCCTTGGGAATCATCCGGTGAAGATAAAAATTTTTGCAGTACATTCCCACTTTTGCCGATTCATCGCGGGTCCGGGGTCGAGCTCCCTGGGGCTCACTTTGGCAATTGTTCTCGCTATTGTGGGTATGGTGAGTCCGGGAAAAGTTCAAGCGGCGGAAGATTCCAAGGCGAGTGAATTTTCTAAAGTTCCTCCAATCTCCGATGGGCCTTATCAATTGCAATTGAATTCTTTTAAGGTGGAGGCCAACGCCAAAAGTTTTTTCAACCGGCTGGTGAAAAAAGGGTATAAACCCTTCATGGTTTTTGTTGATGAAGGCGAGCCCTGGTTCAAGGTGAGGATGGGGCCCTTTCCTTCCAGGGAGACTGCGGAACGGATTGCTGAAGAGCTCAAGGAAAAGCACAGTCTATCTTCCTTGGTATTGTTTGCCGGGAAAAACGATCCCGGGCCTTCCGGAGGTTCTTCCTTAAAGAAAAACAGCTCTGTAAAAATGACAAAAACCGCATTGCCCTCTCCTAAAGCGTCCCTGAAACCGGTTGCGACTAAAAACACAGGAAGTTCCATCGACGTGGTTTTATCGCAGTTTCTGGTATGGCTCAAGGCGTGGCAGGGCAAACAATTTGATTCCTACTTCTCATTTTATTCAAAGAATTTTGAGAGCGACGGCAAACCGTTTGTCGACTGGCAAGAGTCAAAGAAGAAGTCTTTGGATTTGATTCAGCAGATCAAAATCGAGGTCGATGATCTGGAAATGTCGGAAAAGGGGGATACGGTTGAAATGTCGTTCATAGAGCGTTATCAATCCAATGTTGTTTCCGATATCCGTCGCAAAACCCTCGTGTGGAAACGGGAAAAGGGGAGGTGGAGAATCATCGCCGAATCCTCTGAACCCGCCTGACGGCTTTCAGATCACGTCCTGTTCTCCTGCCATAGTTTAAAAAATGCGGTTATTTTACTTTGCGCGCATCGACATTCAATACGAAGACGCCAGCGCCCGTCACGTCCTGGAATTTTGCCGGCAATTCGCGGACATGGGGCATTCCGTCACCCTGTTTGTTCCCGCTCTCGGACCGCCCCGAAAGGTGGAAAATGTTTCCGTCGTGACCATTCCCTGCCTTTCAAGGAAATCCGCGGTCACTTTCTTTTCCTTTTATTGTTCCCTGTTTTTTTACTTCCTGTATTACGCTTGCAAGTTAAAACCGGATGTCGTTTACACCCGGCACCAGCAGATGGAATGGCTGGTGACCTGGTTGCGGTATCTTCTGAATTTCAAGTACGTGATCGAGGTCAATGGGTTGTCGAGCGTCGAACTGAAGATCAACGACAGTCCAGGGTGGATTCAAGGTATTACGCGCTGGATGGAATATTTCGTCTTTCGCATGCCTCATAGAATGGTGACGTCCTCAGTGCAAATCAGAGACATCCTTTGTGAGACGTATGGTTTGAAACCGGATCATTTTTTTGCAGTGAGCAACGGCGCAAACCCGGAGATCTTCCGTCCTATGGATAAAAAAGAATGCCGGGAACGTTTGCAATTGGATGAAGATAAAATCTATCTCATTTTCATCGGTTCTCTCAAAAAGTGGCACGGACTGCAACAGATTGTTCTGGCCATGCCGGAATTGATCGCGAAATTTCCTGACATTCATCTTATGATCGTGGGCAAAGGCGAGCAACAGGCGGCGGTTGAGAAGGTGGTTGCGGAAAATCATCTGAACGACAGGGTGACTCTTTTTGGCGAAAAAGCCTTCGAGGAGGTTCCTTATTATATTAACGCCGCCGACATTTGCCTGGGGTCGTTTACTGACAAGCCGGGCATTTCTCCCTTGAAAATTTATGACTACATGGCCTGCGAGAAACCCATCGTCAGTAACGCCGTCGGCGGGATGGAAGACCTTTTTCAAGAATATAAAATCGGAAAGCTTGTGGACTCCCAGGAACCTCAAGCCTGGGTGGAGCCGATCACGGCATTGATCGAAGACCCGGACGCGGCGCGTGAATTCGGAAAAAATGGACGCCAGGCGGTTTTGAAGGAATTCAACTGGAAAAGCATTTGTGAGAGAATCGCTAAAACGCTTGAATCCCTTTGACTTCCCCTATGACGGTGTTTCGATTATTTTCCGTGGTTTTTCTCATTGGCTTTCTCCCCCTCTCTTCCTGGGCCTTCGACTGGAGTGTGGAAGGCCGGGTCAAGACCGGAAGCTCCTACATTTTTGATTCTCCCCCAAACCATAAAGATTTCGACAGCGAAGCCGAACTTCGTTTGGGTGTTCTCGGCAACGCCTGGCAAAATGAAACCTGGGCGCTCGATTATGAATTGTCCGGAGATGCCAAGCTGGCCGATGGTCCCAGCGTTCAGTCCGGATTGAGAAAAAATTCCGAGGCGGATTTTTTTCGCGCCTGGCTCCGGCTGGGAAATGAGCGGTTAAAAATCCGCGGGGGGCGGCAAAAAATCCTGTTTGGCGCGGGAGCTATTTTTCGTCCTCTGGGATTCTTCGATACGCGCGACGTTACGGGAGTGGTTCCTGAAACGCGTGGCGTCGATGGCGTGCGGGCGACTTATTTTTTTGACGAAACCACATCTTTGCAGGGCTGGGCGGTGCGGGGCCGATTGGACGACCATGTGATCGCCGGGGTGCGCTTAGAAGGTTTGATTGCCGGACAGGAAATGGGAGTGGTGGTGCAATATCATCCGCAGACAAACCTGGATGACCTGGCGCAATTTTCCCAGGAACTGGTTCAACTGGGCTACCATATTAAAGGCGAAAAAAACATCGCTTATTGGAACGAGAGCCGGTTGGATATCGAACAGAAAAACGGAGACGACCCATTGCGCTTCGATACGGTCTTGGGCGCGGATTACACGTTCAACATCGGCGAAGGGCTGCATTTTCTGGTGGAATATTTTTTGTCCAAGCGCGAGAAACGGTTTTCCATTGTCGATCCCAGAGAAGAGCAAACCCTGCAACAGATGGGTTTTTTGTTTGACATGCCTTACGGCATTGACATCGTCTGGCAGGTGTTCGGGCTTTATGACATTGGCGATGGAAGCTTTCAAATCGTTCCGCAAATAGAGTACTCTGTAACGGATCAGGTGTTTTTATATTTGAGCGGCCGGTGGGGAGGGAGCGTTCAGAACGGTGAAAAAAATGGTAGGCTTTTCAGTAAAACCCCGGTTTTTAACGGAACCGAATCTCAGATCGGGTTGACCCTGGTTGGCTATTTCTAACTCGAACGGGTTCCTATGGACAGTATCGTCAAGATAGATAACGTGGTTAAAGTGTACCGGGTGGGAGAGGAGGATTTTACCGCCTTGCACGAAATCAGTCTGGAGATCGAACCGGGGGCGTTTATGTCGTTTGTCGGGCCTTCCGGATCAGGAAAAACCACGCTCCTCAACCTGATTGGCGGGCTGGACAAGCCGACAGCCGGCAACATTTTTTTCAAGAATATCAAACTGAGCGACTTGAGCCGCACTGCGCTGGCGGAGTATCGCCGCAAAAACCTGGGGTTCATATTTCAGACCTACAACCTGCTTCCGGTGTATTCGGTTTATGAAAATGTTTTGTTTCCTCTACTGCTGGATGGAAACAAGGAGTCCACGGTTCGTCAAGCGGTCGTGGAAGTTGTAGAAGGTGTGGGGCTATCCGACCAGATTAACAAAAAGCCTGCACATTTGTCCGGCGGCCAGTGTCAACGCGTTGCGATCGCCAGGGCGTTGGTCAAAAAGCCGAGCTTAATTCTTGCCGATGAGCCCACCGCCAACCTGGATGCTGAAAACTCGTTTCAAATTCTGGAGTTGATGCGCGAGTTGAACAAACATTATAAAGCGGCTTTTATATTTTCGACGCACGATGAAAAGGTGACCAAATATGTGAACCGGGAAGTCGGTCTGGAAGACGGCCGGGTGTGCTGGGATAAGAAGCGAAACGGGTCAGGGGTTTTTGAATGATTGTTCATATCGCCTGGAAAAATTTTTCCCGTCAAGGCATCCGTGCGGTTCTCAATGTGGTGGTGACGGCTCTCGCCATGATTGCTGTGGTTTTCAATATTTCTCTTTATAACGGGTTTCAGGCTCAGGCCACCCGCAACATGATCGCCACCGATGTCGCTGGGGGACACTACCGCATTCCGGAATTCGATATTCTGACGCCCACCGAGTGGGAGGACCACACCTTTAAAATTCCCGACGCCTTGAAACACCTGCCTCATTCGCAAAAGGCCGAAGTGCTGATTCAGCAAGGACAGATGTATCCGAACCGCCGGTTGTATCCGGTGCAATTGCGGGGAATCGACATGGAACAGACGTTGCTCGACCTTCCGCTTACGGGTTTGGCAACCTATCCTGAAAAAGTGAGCGATGTGATTCCTGTGGTGCTGGGCATCAAGATGGCTAAAAAGGCGCATCTTCAAAAAGGCGATACGGTGGTCCTGAAATGGCGGGACCGGTTTGGCGTTGTCGATGCCCGCGACCTGTTGATCGTGGATGTGGTGACGATGGTGAACTCCAGGGTCGATGAAGGCGTGGTTTGGCTCCGGCTGGATCATCTGCGGGAAATGACCCAGCGGTTCGAGGAAGCCAGTTGGGTGGCGGTGGCGGATTTTCAGGGAGCGATCAAGGGGTTGGATTTTCAATCCGTAGACCAGCTGGTGGCGGATATTCTCAACCTGATCGAAACCGATCGGCGCTATGCAAAGGTGTTTTGGGTCATGCTGATTTTTCTGGCGGGAATCGGGGTTTTCAATACCCAGATATTGAATGTGTTCAAGCGTCAAAAAGAAATCGGAACGTTGATGGCTTTGGGAATGACCTCCACCCAAATCGTGTTTATGTTTACCCTGGAAGGCAGTATGGCGGCTATATTGTCGGTTTTTGTGGCTCTGGGCCTTGGCGGGATTTTATTTTCATGGTTTCAAAGCGTGGGTCTGGACATTTCCCATTTGGCGGAATCGACCATTCCCGTTTATGAAAAAATCCTGTTGGAAATTCATCCTGACGAAGTCGTTTTCTCAATCGTTGTTATCGTTTCTGTCATGATTCTGGTTTCCTGGGCTCCGGTGAGGAAGATCACCCGCCTGGACCCGACGCTGGCTTTGAGGGGACGAGCGATCACATGATCCGCTTTATTCTTCGCGGTATTCTGCGAGACAAAACCCGCTCCTTGTTTCCTTTCCTTGTGGTTACGGTGGGTGTTGCCTTGGTGGTTTTTTCCATCGGTTTTATGGAAGGTGTGTTCATGGGGATGATCGAAACCACCGCAAAGCTGGATACGGGGCATGTCCGGTTCGTCAATAAACCCTTTTACGACGAGGAACACCTCAACCCGATGGATCGGGCGTTGACGGCTCAGGAAGAAATTCGCCAGTGGTTGAAAAAAAACAGCGATCCGGAAATCCAGTGGTCTCCCAGAATCCGCTGGGGAGCGATTGCCGATGTTCCCGATGAAAAGGGAGAGACCCAAAGTCAGACGCCTATCATCGGAATGGCGCTGGATTTGCTTTCCCAAGGTTCTCCTGAGCTCGACCGCCTCAACTTAAAAAACACACTTGATGCGGGGAGACTCCCTCAAGGCCCCAAGGAAATTCTGCTTGGCTATGAACTGGCTCGCACACTTCAAGTGGGTCTGGGGCAGACCATCACGTTGATGGGGCAAACCTTCGATGGCGGTCTGGCTACGGATAATTACACGGTGGCGGGTATCGTGCGCTTTGGCGTTTTTGCCATGGATAAGAAAATGGCGTTGATCGATATCAAGGACGCGCAGGATTCGTTTTATATGGAAGACACGGTCACGGACTGGCTGGGGTTTCTTCCTTCTCATGTTTCTTACAAAAAGTATAAAAATTTAAAGGACGCTCTTCAATCCCGGCTGGAAAACTTCCATCCTCCAAAGGATTGGGCGAAAGATGATGTTCCGCTGGTGTTATCCGTTTTGGAACAAAGAAATCTTGAAAGCATGAACCGGATGTTTCAATTGGTAAAAAAAATATTCGTGGGAATCTTCGTTCTTTTGATGGTTCTGGTTTTATGGAATGCCGGCTTGCTCAACGGCATTCACCGTTACGGGGAATTGGGATTGCTGCTGGCGATGGGACAGACACACAAAAAGCTTGTGTGGATGCTGGGTATCGAGTCGCTTTCCATCGGGGTTCTGGGTTCCATGGCCGGCTGTCTCATCGGCGGAAGCGTCGTTTACTATATGCAGGAGGTGGGAATTAATATGGGAGACGCGTTTGCCCAAACGGGAGTGATGATGAATGACATCATGCGGGGCCGGGTGACGCTTGAGAGTTTTGTTATGGGCGTTGCGCCTGGCTTAACCGCAAGCGTACTGGGAAGTTTGTTTGCCAGTGTGGCGTTGTTTCAGCGCTCCGAGGCCAATCTGTTCAGGGAACTGGAGGCGGGATGAGAAGTGAGAAAGAATATAGAATTCAGAAGATCGAATAGGAGAATAATGGCCAGGGAACCGGCCAAAAGTTTTGAGGACCTAATCGTTTGGCAGAAGGCCCATCAATGGGTTTTGTCTGTGTATAAACAAACTGAAAAGTTTCCTAACGAAGAAAAATATGGGTTAATTTCTCAGTTGAGGAGGTCGGCGGTTTCTGTTCCTGCCAATATTGCGGAGGGATTCAAGAAAAGGGGAAAAGCGGATAAAGTCCGATTCATAAATATTGCTCAAGGTTCGCTCGAAGAGAGCAGGTGTTATCTAATTTTGGCGAAGGATTTGGGCTACCTTGAGGATTCAAAAAATTTTATTCTTTGCGAGGCACAGGAAGAAATCAGCCGGATGATGGAATCCTATGCGACATCAATTAAAAATTCTAATTCCTAACTTCTGAATTCTATATTCTGTATTCTAAATTCCTTATGCTGAAATCTAATTTTTTCAAACGCTTTTTCGTCTTTATATTTCTTTTGAATATATCAGCTCCGTCCGCTTTTTCCACTGAACTGGACCCTCAAAAAATCCTGGAGCAAGTGGATGACAATTTGTGGTCCAACACCAAATATATTGAAGGCCGCCTGATCATCGACAATGGACGCAAGGAACGGATTTTGACCTGGGAACACTGGATGGAAGGGGTGGACCGCGCTTATTCCAATTACTTGTCTCCGCCTCGCGAAAAGGGCACGAAGATGCTCAAGATCGTTGACAAACTTTGGATGTACACACCGCGCACCGACCGAAAAATACTCATCGCCGGTCATTTACTGCGTCAATCCATGATGGGAAGCGATCTGTCCTACGAGGACATGATGGAAGATAAAAAACTGAGTGCGGCTTACGCGGCCACCTTTGGGGAGAAAGAGGATCTGCAAGGAACGGAATGCTGTATCCTGCACCTGGTGGCGCACGACAAAACCACCACTTATCAGGCCCGCAAGCTGTGGGTGGATGTCGAACGCAAGATCGTTTTTAAACAGGAACTGTACGCCAAGGGCGGGAAGCTCCTTAAAGATGTGGAGTATCTGGACTACCGTCCGCTTGGAAAACGGTTGTTTCCGCGGAAAATGATCTTTCGTGATTTGCTGAAAGAGAACACGAAAACGACCTATATATTCGATGAAATCAAGTTCGATATAAAAATTCCCGAAAAATATTTTTCCCAAAGTATTTTAAAACGCTGAACCTTTCAGGCCAAAACTAATGATGGATGGCAAGGCCCCACTCGAAGAAGTTATTTGCGCACTTTGCGAATCTTCAGAAAAGGAACTGGTGTTTAAAACCAGAGACGGCCACTTTTTGTCACGCTGTTTAGTGTGCGATTTCCAGTTTTACAGCCCCCGCCCCGACGGCCAGCAGATTGAAGCGTATTACCATGAAGAGGAGTTTTACGAAAAGACGAACATCACTGCCGTTGAAATCGTGATGGACATTCTGGCGCATCTCAACCTGCGTTCCGGCAAACTGCTGGACATAGGATGCGGCGTGGGCGCCCTTGTGGCATTGGCGGAAAAGAAGGGATGGGATGCGGTTGGCATGGACCCTTCTCCCAAGGCGGTGGGCCTGGCGAAACAAGTATTGGATTTGGATATTCTGCAATCCTACCTTGGAGACGCGCAATTTGAGCCGGACACGTTCGATGTGGTCGTCCTGCTTGCGGTTTTGGAGCATGCGTTTGACCCCGTTTCGATCATGAAGAATGTGTGGAAAATTCTCAAGCCTGGCGGATGGGTCATCGCTTCGACTCCCAACCTGGACAACATTTCTTACCATCTCATGCCGAACAAGGAGGAATACTCCTGGTTTATTAAGGAACACATCAATCACTTTACCTTGAAAACACATCGAACTCTTTTAGAAACCGTTGGGTTTCAGAATCCGGAGTTTCATATGTGCGGTCATTTTAAGGTCGAAAAAAATGGCCCGGCCATCGGACTTTTGCCGAGTCCGACTTTTGCCAGGGCCGCGCGGAACATGTTTTCCGAATCGCTTGAACCGGCGGCACAAACATTGTTTGGGAAAGACAGCGTTCGTCTTTCAGATTCCGAGGTCATCGAAATCATGCAAAAGCAGATGGAGTTATGGGAACTGCAGGAGGGAGAATATTCGTTAAGCGACGCTGTTTACTTTAGCGCCCAAAAACCGGACCGTTGATATATGATTTCTGCGTTTCAACAAAATATTAAAAATGCGCTTGCCCATCGCAAGCAAATTGCCATCCCGACATTCGGAAAATACCTGATTGCCATTGCCCTCGGTACCATTGCGTTGCTTGCGGTGGCGGTGGTCATCGCTCCCGAGAACGAACCGGAACGCTATTTTGTCAGAGAAGGAGGAATGGTCACGTATATATCCGCCGTGTTTCTGGGTTTGGCGGCGATTTTTTCCGGAGTTTGTTTCAAGCTCTCGCGTGGCCGAACCGATTTTCTTCGATTCTTCTGGCTTTTGACGGTTGTGGGATTTACTTTTCTATTCCTGGATGAATTGCTTCGGTTCCATGAATCGACTGGCCGCTGGATGACTCCCTCGGTCGACGTACCGGAAGGGTTTCGCAGGTGGGATGATATCATAGTGATCCTGTACGGGATCGTCGCTGTCATCGCAATGGCCGGTTTCCTCCCGGAAATCCTGCGTTATCCGAGGGTGGCGGAAATGATGGCCGCCGCCTTTACCTTCTATTTTATTCACACCCTCATAGATGCAACCCAAGAACCTCGAACGACCTTATCCGCTATTCTGGAGGAATCCGCTAAAGTCTTTTGCGCCGAGTACCTGGCGATTTCCATGTTTATTGCCTTGCTCGGGATCAAAGCGGCGGCAAAGCTTAAAGGGGAAAAATTAAACGAAGCTTCTCATTCCAAGCGTTGAGATCATTTCGCTCGTCTCAATGTGTTTTTGTCGGTGTGGTGAAACAGGTTTTCCTGCCCCTTGATCAGGAGTTGCGTGTCTTGCTCGTAACTGAAACTGCCGTCATCGTGAATCGTGACCTGCATTTCGAATCGCACGGTCTTGAATTCTTTGTCTAAAAATTTGTTCGAACAGATGCCATAGGTTTCCGAACCGACATCGGCGGAAAGCTTGAAGGCCTTTGCATCCGGCTCGACCGTCCCACCGGCGATGACCGCCACTCCACGGGGAACGATGAAACATCGGAGCACCTGTTTTGCATTGGCATCCCAAAGCCAGTAACCCAGTTCTTCATGAAATGGTTCGTCGGCTCCCAACTGCCAGGCGGTGATGGAATATCTGAGGCCGTAAAGTTTTTGCTCGTGATTGTTCACCGGACCACACGGATCGAACGTCATGCGTTCGCGAAATTTGTTTGTTTCGGTTTTCGTCCTGTCATCGGCGGGAGCCTTGTCATCGCCTTTGTCACCTTCCCAGATTCCCGCCAGGGGCGCCAGCGGACCTAATTTTTGGACAATATCGTCGGTCATAAAATTTCCTCTCTTTGAATTGTCATTTCATTTGATTTTCCCGCCATTCCTGAAACCGGTTGACGGCGTCGCTGATTCGATTCACCACCACGGCGCGGTCGGCAAATTCCTCCCATTCTCCGTTGGGGCTGACGATGATCAGGGGTTTTTCGTATTCCAGGGCCAATTGAATTTCGGTTTGGGTTCCATAGCTTCCTGGAAGGGCAAATATAAAATCTGCTGAAAGCACGATGATGTGATTGCGGCTGGCGAACTCATCTCCCTGTTTTCCGACACAGGGGAGGTGAGTGCGAATCACCATCTCCGTATACGGGTTGGGGTAGCCGGGGGGAGTCTGGTATTCCCGCCGTTGCAAAGGGGTGTCCAGCATTTCCGCTGCGGGCAGAACGCCGATCACACGTCCTTCCCTGGGGGAAACTGAAGTGAACGCCCGAGCGGTTTCGGCCATGACTCCCTGGCCACCGCCGTTGATCAGGTCGAACCCGTTCTCCGCCAGCCATTGCCCCAAAGGGTAACTTGAAGAATGATGGGGGTCGTTTCCCGACCCAATGACTGCTATCACGTTTCGGTGTTTGGTCATGGATGAATCACGCGTCTTTATTTTCCCCGGAAAATTTTTTCCTCTCCGGTTCTTTCAGGCCGACGAACGCCAGGAACGTCATTATGTTTTCCAGGTGGACCTCGGATTTCCCAAAGGGAATTTGATGGTGACCTTCTGTTTTGAGACTGACTTCATCGCCCCGGCGGATTAAATTATAGCTTAGTGAAGCGGCTTCGCTAACTCTTTCTTCGAGGATCGCCTCTGGAACCTGGCGATTGGTCTGGGAATCTTTCAGATTCAAGAACAGGGTGAAACTCTGTTCGCCTTCTGTAAGTAATTCTTTCACTCGCAGATTGCCCGTTTTGGCTGAAGATTTCCAATGCACGGCGTTCAAGGGATCGCCTTCGCGATATTCCTTCAACGCAAAAATTTCTTCGCCCTGATGCCGGACGATTCCCTGCCCCTCCGCCGAAGGATGAGAAGGCGGCGGCAGGTGCACGGGTTGAATTACCGGAAAGACGACGGTTTCCATGATTTCCGGCAAGAATTTTTTCTTATAAAAAAAACCAAAGGGGAAACTGGTGGATACCTGAAACCCTGCAATTCTCAGGAGACCTCTTTTAGCCGCTTTCACCAGCATGGTTTTTTGTTCGGTGCTTTTCGGCGGCAAATGAAAAATGTATACGCCGGGGTTTCCTTCCAGTCCGTGCTTGTTGTCTGAGATGATTGCGATGCGCAGGGAATAGGAGGAAAAATAATTTTTTGGGTTGGTCACCGTAAGGATCAAAGGGAAAACATCTTTCGCATACACTGTGGCAGGCAGGGAGCTGTTGACGGTTATTTTTTTGAGAGTCAGTTCGGACAAAATTCCTGAAATCACCAGAAAACTGCAACACATGGCAAGAACCAGATACAACAGGTTGTTGCTGGTGAATATCGCACCGATCCCCACGATGAAAATGACAAAAATAAACCCCGCTCCTTCCCGGGTGATTTGCAGGGAGCGGTTATGCGTTTGCAGGGTTAAAACAGGTTTGAGTGAAGCTTCAACTGCGGGGGGATTTTTCTTCACCGGTCACTCCAAATTGCGTCACACGGGTATTTCTATTTTATCCAGGATATTGATGATGACGGCGGCGGTGTCCTGCAACCGCCGGTTGGATTGCCGGTGATGGGATGCGGGAATGACTCTGTGGGACAACACGGGCACGGCGAGTTCCTTGATGTCGTCAGGAATGCAGTAATCCCGTCCGTTAAATAGAGCGTTGGCCCGCGCGGCTTGCTGAAGGATCAGGCCCCCCCTCGGGCTGACTCCCAGCGAAAGGTGCTCGCTGTTCCGGGTTTCCGTCAGGATGCTTAAAATATAATCGATCAGAATTGGCTCAATGGCCACCGCATCCACCTGTTTTTGCAGTTTGACTAACTCTTCCCGCCCCAACACGGAATTGAGGTCCGCCAGGTTTTTGCGCGATGGATTGCGGGTGAGGAGCCAGCGTTCATCTTCCATGGAGGGATAGCCCATTGAGATGAACATCATGAACCGGTCCAGTTGCGATTCCGGCAAGGGATAGGTGCCGTGGCTCTCGGTTGGGTTTTGCGTGGCAATGACCATGAACGGATCTTCCAGAGGATAGGTGGCGTTGTCCACGGAAATCTGTTTTTCATTCATGGCTTCGAGCAGGGCGCTTTGGGTGCGCGGCGTCGAGCGGTTGATCTCATCGGCCAGCACGATGTTGGCGAACAGCGGCCCTTTCTGGAAATGAAAGCGTTTCTCTTCCTGGTCATAAATCGACACTCCGGTGATGTCGGTGGGTAAGATGTCGTTGGTGAACTGAATGCGGTGAAAATCGAGATCCAGCGATTTTGCCAGCGCTTGCGCTAATGAGGTTTTGCCGACGCCCGGTACGTCTTCAATCAATAGATGCCCGCGGGCCATCAGGGTGAGCAACGCCAACTTCACGGCTTCGGGTTTGCCAATGATAACGCTTTCAATATTTTTAAACAGCCGTGCGATGGATTCCTGAGCTGGCATCATCTTATTTTTCCCTTCAGGACTTTTTTCATATCGCTATTTTTAAACAGCCGTGCGATGGATTCCTGAGCTGGCATCATCTTATTTTTCCCTTCAGGACT
>BQJC01000009.1 GCA_021604505.1 Nitrospinaceae bacterium
CTGTTCCAAGTTATCTTTAGGAATTTGAGCGAGGCTTTTTTGCCTGTATAAAATTATGGAGGAAGCGCGATTGGGATTGGTCAAAGGTATCAAATACGTGGTGGGGGATTGTTCAATTTCAACTAAAAAAGGGATTGACCCATTTCAACCAGGAAGAAATTATTACCTTTGCGAAAAAGGTTGAAAAGTCCCTTGCTAATAAAGGAGCAAGAGTAGCTATTGTAGCTCGTGTGGGACAGTCTCCGAATGATTTGCCAGACGGCATCAGCTACACACATGTGGCTTATTGGGTGTATTCCAATATACAGACTTCTGATGGCAAAAATATCCGTGGCTACCAGATATATAACCTATATCAAAGAAATGAAGAGTTAGATGTAAGCGACTTGGTAAACGACTTTCCAGTAGATTATTTTGCAGGAGTCTTTGACCTTAAAGCTGGCATTGTGATCCCAAAGCCAAAATTACAGAAAGCAATCTTAAATGTTATTGTCTCTGACACCTACAGCAAACTACATAACCCCAATTATTCTATAGTTGCCAGCCCGTTCAACAACCAATATCAAAATTGTACAGAGTTTACACTAGATATTTTACTGAGCGCGGTGTACAGCACAGATGATATGGATCAACTAAAGGCAAATGCAAGGGAGTATTTCACTCCTCAAACAGTTAGTTTGAGTCCACTAAAAACTTTGTTAGGACCGATTTTTGTTCCGGATTTTACTATGCGAGACCATAAAGATGCCATTGAAACGACTACATTCACTACTATAAAAAATTTCATGGATAAATACGGATTGACGCAAGAAGCATACTCAGTTAATTAGCGATCTCCTGCCGAATAAATTCGAACGATCTTTGAGATTCGAAAACGTCAGTCAAAATCGATATCTCTCAGCGGCCGGTCGCCTGACTTATCCACGTTTTTTTGCGCTTCCTTGAATTTTTCATCCAGGACCCGACCGCGTTCCTTGTGAGATTCACTGCGTTTTTTAAAAAGCGCTTCCTGCTCTTTTTTCTGGGCATCCAGCCCCTTGACCATTTCCGAAAGCGACACCGCAGGCTTCGGCTTTTCTTCCTGCCAGATGACCTCCCCCGTTTTTACATCGATTTTTAACTTGGTCTCGCAACACGGACACACCGTTTCTATTGAATTTATACCCATATGACCCCCGCAAAAAAAATCCCCTGAAACCCCTATTATCCTTAACCTTAGTGTTATTATAGCAAATTCTTCAAAGTCCTTTAGCCCGCTTTTTTATGAAACCTCAGGGATTTTTCATCACAGGAACCGATACAGACATCGGAAAAACCGTCGTCACCGCCTGCCTGCTGGCACTTTATCGAAAGCACCAGCGGAGCGTCGGGGTCATGAAACCCTTTGAAACAGGGGTCGATCCGGAATGCAGTTCCGCGGCCAATTCCGACGCCAAATTTCTTATGGAGATTGCCCGGTGCCCTGATGACTTATCTCTGATATCCCCGGTCCGCCTGAAGCCGGCGGCTTCCCCCTATCAGGCGGCTAAAATGGAAAACCGCCCGATTCAAGTTGACAGCATCCTGCATAGCTTTCAGACCCTGGCTGATAAATATCAAAACATGCTGGTGGAGGGAGTGGGCGGCCTCATGGTTCCCATTGCGGAAAACTACCTGATCTGCGATCTGGTCCGCGATCTGGGCCTGCCACTTCTGGTGGTCTCACGCAATGCTCTGGGGACCCTCAATCACACCCTGCTGACCCTGAAGGTCGCCAAACAGGAAGGTATCCACGTTTGCGGTGTCCTCCTCAACCGCACCCAACCGGGAGAACCCGATGAAATAGAAAAGGGTCATGCAAAGATCATCAGCGAATTTTCCGGGGTTCCGGTGCTGGGGGAAATCCCCTTCATCGGCAATGTGTCAGAAGGAAGCTTTTCCGGAAAATTATTGGACCGGCTGGAGGAGAGTCTTGATCTGGACCTTTTATGGCCCAAGCGGTAACCAGAAAGCGTTGCCCGTCGTGAACAAACCTGCTCTTCGCATAGAAGACGGCTAGGATTCAGGGTTGAACTGATAACCTTTCTCCCGAACCGTCACTATATGCTTGGGTTTTTGCGGTTTTTTCTCAAAGTATTTCCGTAAGCGGGCGATGAAATTATCCACCGTGCGGGTCTCCGTTTCCGGACCGAAGCCCCAGACTTTATCCAGCAGTTCTTCCCGCGTCACCACCTGACCCTTTTTGGAGATCAGCAGTTTCATCACCAGCGCTTCTTTAACGGTCAGAAAAAACTCCTTGGAGCACCCCCTGGCTTTTCCGGTGCCAAAATTGATCCACATTTCCCCAAAGTGAAACGTTTCCTGATCCTGGACGGGCTCCTTGTACCAGTCCCAACGCCTCAGAATCCCCTTCACCCGAAGCAACAACTCCGGGAGATGAAAGGGCTTGGCCATATAATCGTCAGCACCCACTTCCAGCCCTGCGGCCCGGTCTTCTTCCGTCGATTTGGCGGACAACATGAGGATGGGAAACCGGGTATTGCTTTCGCGGATTTTTTTGGCCACCTCGATGCCTCCCATTTTTGGAAGCATCAGGTCGAGGATCATCAAATCAAACGTCTGCTCGCCCATGCATTGCAGGGCGGCTTCCCCGTTTTCAGCAACCAATACCTCATACCCTTCCCGTTCGAGATTGAACTTGAGGCCCTTGGCAAGATGAGTTTCATCCTCGACAACCAGTATTTTTTTGGATTGCGTCATGATTGCAGTTGTTCCTGCTTTTCTCTGGAAACAGCCCTCCGGTCAACCGCCTTGTCCAACGGCAGCGCCACGGTAAAAACCGTCCCCTTCCCGCGTCCTTCACTGAAGACCCGTATCTGTCCCTTATGAGTACGCACAATTTCCTTGGAAATGAAAAGCCCGAGACCCGCGCCTTCTATATTCTGCGAGTCCTTATCGGTCACCCGGTAAAACTTTTTAAAAATTTTCTTCACATCTTTTTTTTCGAGACCCATTCCCTGATCGATAAAGTCGATTTCACAAAATTTTTTCTTTTTTTGCATCCGTATCGTTAAGGGAGACCCTGCGGGGGAATACCGAAGCGCATTTCCAATGAGATTGTTAAACACCATCCGCATGGCCCGCTGATCCACGAGCAGAACCGGGTCATCTTCCAATTCCAGCGTGACCTTGCAGTTTCTCTCCTCAAACTGACGCTTGAGCCCTTCCACCACCTCACGAATAAACGCTCCCATTTCTACCGATTGAAACTGCAACTGCATGCGTTTGGGGTCATACTTGCTCGACTCCAGAATATTGTCGATCAGAGCAGCCAGCCTCTCGGTGTCGGTCAGCATGGTTTCGACAAAATCCTCCGTATCTTCTTTGGACACTTCCTGATATTTCAATGTCTCCAGATAAAGTTGAATGGAGGCGAGCGGCGATTTCAATTCGTGAGAAACACTGGAAACAAAGTTACTCTGCAACTTGTTCAAACGGGCTTGTTTATTCCAGTAAACGAAGATCATGTAGACCCCCGCCAAAATGATCAGCATCAGGAAGCAGCCTTCCAGCAGAATGATCCAGTTGAAATCCTCGGCAAACAGATCGGGACGGATCTTCTGGGCAAACTCCTGGAATTTTCGGCTGTTCTTTACATACCAATTGATCCAGACCGCCATCAAAACGATCCAGGCAACCTGGATTCCGATGAAGATAAAAATCGGATGGAACAAGGCCCTGAGCTTATTCATTCCTCAGCCCTTCAAATTCTTAAACAAGTTTTATTTTTCACCCTGCAGTCCCCCTCCATTCGCCGCCAATAGATTAACACTTGAGTTCTAATTAATCCGCCTTTTTCTCGGGGTTTTCCTGAAGCCCCCCCGAACCTTCAATATTACATAAGTTTTACAAAAAGTTTGATGGCGAGTGGTTATCATGAAACTCAGGTAATATTAAAACATTTTTTACTTTAAAGAGGAAATTCATGACTGCCGCGATCAAAGAAATCCAACCTACGTATACGTTCAATAAGGGGACCGCAGGTTTTTTTATTTTCTTGCATTTAGGGGCTCTTCTGGCTTTATTTCCTTTTGCGTTCTCCTGGAGCGCCGTGGCGGTATTCTTTTTCCTCCATTGGCTGACCGCCTCCATCGGCATTTGCCTGGGATTTCATCGATACCTGACCCACCGCGGAATGAAACTGCCTAAATGGCTGGCTTATTTTGTGGTCTTTTGCGGAACGCTGGCCTGTGAAAACGGACCGATCAAGTGGGTCGCCCAGCACCGGATGCATCATGCCGGTTCTGACACCGTCCGCGATCCCCACAGCGCAAAAAAGGGCTTCTGGTGGGCTCATTTCCGATGGATGCTGTATACCCATCCCGAATTCGATGATCGGGAAACCATCCTCAATTACACCAAGGATTTCTCGAACGATAAGTTTTACCGTTTCCTGGACGATCACTTCGTTAAAATCCAGGTTGCCTTAGGGTTGGTTCTGTTCGCCATCGGTGGGCTTCCCTGGGTGGTCTGGGGAATTTTCCTGCGCATCGTTCTGGTGTATCAAAGCACCTGGTTCGTGAACAGCGCCGCTCATTATTTCGGCTACAAAACCTTTAAGCTGGAAAATGACCTGTCCACCAATTGCTGGTGGGTAGGAATCATCGCTTACGGCGAGGGCTGGCACAACAACCATCACGCGTTTCCCAAGTCAGCCAAACACGGGCTGCTCCCCTGGGAGTTCGATATGACCTGGATGGCGATTTGCGTTTTGAAATTCTTTGGACTGGCCAAAGACATCAAAGTCGCGAAAGTGGTGCGGCAAACCTGCAAAGAAACTTCTCGAAAAACTTTTATTGGAGAGGTGGTCGAACAAGCGGCCTGAACCTGAACTCCAGTCCATTTTCTTCAGACACCCCACGGCTCCCCGTGGGGTGTTTTTTTTCGCCATCTGAAATTCGTCAAAAACCCATTACCAAACGACTTTTTTTACCCCGGCCAACCGGGATAGTTCCATGATCATTCCTTCCTTCAAGTCTCCCTTTTTAAACGTAACCGTGTATTTGATCTCGACCTCGGAATTCATGCGATCGAAGGTAAAATGCTTGTCATCAATATTCATTCCAGACACCTTCAACTTCGCTTCACAAGTTCCCGAGACCTTTTCATATGCCTCGCTATCGACCTTCACCACCAGATCTCTATAATTCTGAACGCTGACCCAGTTCTCCACGTAACGGAATAAAACCAGAACCATCAGCGCCGCCAGGGTGGCACAAATTGCCAAGGGATAAAACTTCTTTCCGATCACGATCCCCAGCCCGGCTACAAACCAGATACTTCCGGCGGTCGTCAGCCCGCGTACAAGGTTCCCTTCCCTCAAAATGGCGCCAGCCCCTAGAAAACCGATCCCTGTTATGATCCCTGCGGCCACGCGGTCGGGGTCATATACCGCAGATCCCATTTCTCCCAAAGTCTTTTGGGAATACTCCGAAGCCAGCATTAAAATGGCGGAACCAAGGCACACCATCACGTGCGTCCGCAAACCCGCAGGACGTCCGTGCAATTCCCGCTCTAATCCGATAGCTCCCCCCAATACGAGAGCCAGCAGCACGCGAAAAAACACAGAGGAATCTATCAGCCAATCGCCGGAAAACATCAATCTTCCGCCTCGATCCCGAAGAGTGGATCAGTCATTGAACTCAAATTCGACATGGTACCCCGCGTATTTTCTCAGGTTGATCACCGTTTTCTCTAAAATCAAATATTGCCCCTTAATCCCAATCAGCCGCCCCGTTAACTCATTGACCTTATCCAGGTTGTGGCTGGATATTTTTTGCGGAACCGCCTCGACCGGATAAGTGAAGGTCTGCACCGCTTGATCCTCCAACATATATTCGCGCAGATCCTCCGGCACCCACTCCACCACTTGACTGCGGATCTTTGGCAGGTCGACAGGGTCCACCTCCCCTTTCAACATTTTCCGCCAATTGGTCTTATCCGCCATATGCTCCGAAATCGCCACCTCGATTTTTCCTGAAAGAATTCGCTCCGGAACTTTGGCAATGATCAACGCCTGAACCGCTCCCTGGTCGATCCACCGTGAGGGAATATTAAAATGCCGGGTGATTCCCACTTTGACCCCAGAAGTCAAAGATAGATAAACATAATGATCGACCGCACAGTATTCCCGGTAAAACTCCCGGTCGGCTTCCGTACCGTGTTCGTGTTCACACAATTCAGGACGCACAGAGCACATGGCGTTCTCCGGCAGATCCCGGGCGCAGGGAAAACAATATCCCTGGTCATAGGTTTTCTTGATCTTTCGCCCACACTCGACACAGGTGATGGTTCCTAAAAACTTCAAGGTCACGTCACTGCCCACTTGCGCGGTAATAGGAACAGGTTTTTCATCCAGACTCAAAAAGTACTGGATGGGAGTTTGTGCTTCATGGGTCATTTTTCGTAACTGACCGGAGATTTTCATAATGCCAGACCTTTAAAGAAAACAGGGATAATATTCAAAGCCGGTTCCTTCCGGATATTTTATGGGTGAAATGATAAAGCGCCGCCAGAGCGACAAAAACCCCAACCATCAAGGTGATGGAATCAAACACCATAAAGGACAATAAGAATAACAACAAATAAATGATTATATTTTGAATCACCCGGCCTTTGCCCATCATGACATTTTCTTTCGATCAAAGAATCTACCCATTATAAACGATTTTCTTTCTGCCGGCATGAAAGGTAGGGGTCGTTCCCTTCACCAAATAGATATTTAAAACCGCACCCAGATTGTTTTTTTAATTTAAATAAGGTAGCTTAAGTGGTGGCTGTTTTCTCTAACATAGGGAAGTGAACGTGCGGCTTTTGGAAAAACTGATCATCTCAACCTTCATGCTTTTGGTTTTGATTTATACGGTTCACGTCAACCGCAGCCTGACTCCCAGGACTCCAGTTCCCATTCCAAAGACCGAAAAACCCATTGAAAAACCTCCGGTTTCCCCAGTAAATGAAGATAGTTTTTTTCCACCTCCCGAACCGCCTTTGGGTGAGAAAGACATTATAGAAGAAAGCTTTACAGAGCTGCCTTAACATAATATCTACATACTGAAACCAAACCGGGACATTATTTTCCTAGCAAGCTTGACATCTATCCTTTAAAATATTATTTATAGAATTGCTTGGAGAGGAAGGTTGATTTTGAAATCTTAAGGTTTGTTTTCTCGCAACAAGAGCTTTGTCTTAAGGAGAAAGTAATTATGAAAAACTTGAACATTTCAAAAGGCTGGTTTGACGAAGAGAAACCGGCAGAAACAAAACGGAAGTTTTGTGAACATGAAAGCGCCATTACAATCGATTACGATCACGGCATAGAACATTGTCCCTATTGTGGCGCCCTCGGCCATTACAACATAGACAAAGACTCCATTGAATGGACTCTTCCAGAGTATCTGGTTAAACAGAATTACAACTGAGGAAGGATCGGCGAACTAAACATTGGCTCGATCCCTGGTTTATCCTGGGGGAAGATCCGCTTTTGCAATCTATTTCCCCCTTGGTTTAGAAAAACTCACCCGTAAGCATTCAAGCCCCATATTCCCCCCTTCAGGGGCAAGTTTAAATCAAACAATCCAGATTCTGCAATCCGCTCTGGGAATGTCTCCCGATGCCATCCTATCCAAACAGAAAAAGCATGATCTTGAAAAAGATGATGGAAAAAAGCGCTGTGAAGGGAATGGTTGCCGCCCAGGAAACAAAAATTGTTTTTATGATGGACAGGTTTAAGGTAGGAAGCCCGCGCGCTAATCCAACTCCAACCACGGAGCCCACCAGGGTGTGAGTTGTTGAAATCGGCAGCCCCAGCTTGGAACAAACCAGAACAACCGTTGCCGCCCCGAATTCTGCGCAAAACCCCCGGGACGGAGTCATTTCGGTGATTTTTTTACCTATGGTTTGCATCACCCGCCTTCCCCAAATCAACAACCCAATCACGATACAGGCGCCTCCCAAGCCGAGAATCCATAGCGGCATCTCCACCTGCATATGCACGGATCCCTCTTTCAAGATCGAGACCACTGCCGCAAGCGGCCCCACCGCATTCGCAACATCGTTGGATCCATGCGCAAAAGCCACATAAAATGCGGTGATGATCTGCAGATATCTAAAAATGCCTTCGGTGCTCACAAATTGTGCTTGTAAGTTTTCTCCAGTGGGTTCCTTATCCCTGGGAACCAAAAGTTTGGCCACAAAAAAGGCAATGAATCCGACCGCAATGGAAATCATGGCGGCCTGACTGAATTGCAGATCCAGACGAAGATTTTTTAACCCCTTGTAGACCATTGACTGGGATAAAATAACGAACACCAAAAAGACCAGAAAGGGAAGAATTTCTTTCGTGTGTTGCAGGGGGTTGCGAGTGTTAAAAATCTTGCGCGAGAGAAACCGAAACAAAAGAAAAGAGACCAACGCTCCCACCGCCGGTGAAAAGATCCAACTGAGCACCACTTTTCCGACCTTGACCCAGTTTAAGGCATCCCACCCTCCGGCGACGATGCCAAATCCCACCACCGCCCCGACGATGGAATGAGTGGTGGATACCGGCCAACCCAAAGAACTCGCAATATGCAGCCAGACCGCGGCGGCTATCAGGGCGGAAATCATTCCATAAACAAGGTGGAGCGGGGCATCCTGAAAAATCGCAGGGTCCAGCATGCCTTTACGTATGGTATCGGAAACATGCCCCCCCACCAAAAACGCTCCCGCGAATTCCGCCACCGCCGCAACCAGTATAGCCTGTTTGAAGGTGAGAGCTTTTGAGCCGACACTGGTCCCCATGGCATTGGCAACATCGTTGGCTCCGATATTACAGGCCATGTACACACAGGCCAAAATAGCCGAAAAAAGAAGTATGCTATTTAAATCCAAAAAATACTCCGGGGTAAGATTAGGAATTTATATAGGGATTGGGGTGGGTTAATTTGAAATGAAGAGACGAAGGATTTTAGCGATTTTTTCCGATTTATCGGCCACCGCGCCAAGATTTTTTACAACCTCATTCCACAAGATTAAATCCGCCGTTTTAATCTGATCGTCCAGGGAATACAACTGCTGTGCCAGTAAAAATTGCTTGCGGTCCGCTTCCCATTCAGCCGTGCCCAACTGCGAGGCCGCTTTCTCCACCTTTTCCGCTTCAGCCCCTCCAAACGACGCCTCCAGCAGGACATCCAATTCGCAGATGAGGTCACATGCCATATGGGCGGTGTTTATAACATGATCCACCAGATTTTTTAACGTCTCTTTTATCTGATCCGGAGTTTCAATATTCTTGATGCGAAGAAGAACGGCCAGGTCCTCGACCGAATCGGCAATATCATCCTGAGCGGACAGGAGGTGCATGAAATCGCGTTTATCCACCGGCAAAAAAACACTGTGCGCTAAGGATTGCCGAATCTGATCCTTGATGGAATCCGCTTCGTGTTCAAATTTGATAATGACCTCGGAAATGTCCATCACAGCCTGATAATCATGGCCTTCCAGGGCCGCAAACAGAGGTTTCAATTGGTCCACACACGCCCTGACCTTCTCGATATGGCTCACCAGGGGTCTGAATGGAGATTTTGAAAACAACGACAATATGGATCGCATGATGCCTCCGCGGCGAATGAAATGAGTTACGACCTGATCAAATCAACTCGTATAAATTAGGTTATTTCACCAATAGATGCAAGCCTGTTGGGGTGCAATTATTGTTAGAATTTGGTTAGGGAGGTGAATGCAGCCTTACCCCCCCATGACCTGCAGCCAGTCCTCAAGACGGTTGATTTTTAGGTAAGCATTGTTCTCCCGAACTTCCCCCATCGGTGCATGGGATTTCCCGCCATAATTGTGCCCTGGATAGAGAACGATCTCGTCCTGGATTTTTGCCAGGCGCTGAGTGAGCGTCCGAAACAACTCTTCACTGTCACCCCCAGGCAGGTCGACACGACCGCATCCCTGCAAAAACAGCGTATCCCCGGCAACCAAAGTATCTTTCACCCTGAAACATTGGGATCCCGGCGTATGCCCCGGTGTGTGCAGACAGGCGATTTCCACCGCGCCTACCTTCACCTTGTCCTCGCCGTCAAGTTGACGCATGTCTGAAACCGAGATTCCGGTCACCTGACGCAACCCTTCGGCTTCGTGCTTGTTCACGTAAACGGGGACGGATACCTTTTCAAGCAATTCTGCAAGGCCGGTGATCTCGATGCCAAAAATCTCGCCGCCGACGTGGTCGGGATGGTAATGAGTCACCAGCGCCCCAACCAGCTTCATATCCTCTTGTTCGACAATTTTAAGAATACCGTCGATATCCCAGGCCGGATCCACCACCACACATTCCCGCGTTTCCCGGTCACCCAGCAGATACAGGAAATTTGCCATCTGCCTGGCCGAGGAATTGGCCTTGCCGATATCGCTCCCACATAACAATTGTTTAAAATAAAACCGACTTTGCTCGTTCAAGTTTGGCTCCACTTTAGTTGGTCCGGCAACCCGAAGCTATTTCAACAGCCCGTTCAGCAAACCCGCAAGACGGACCCCGGCTTGGGACAACCGCAAATCAATAATTTCCCGGCTCTTTTCAATGTATCTTTTGGACAATTCTCGAGAGCTGGAATCGTCCAATGGATAAGCGTGGTCGAGAGCCAACACCCGGGATTCGTTAGCCCAGTCGTTGACTTTCGAAAAATTCCAGGTTTTTTTGTCCGCCTGCGATATACGGCGATTCAAATCGCTGGCGTATTGTACCAGACTTTTTCCAGCCAGATAAATCAAGCCGCCATCCCATAACGCATGCAAATTCGTTTCCCGCCCTTTAAAATTCCGGGCCATTTTATTACCTCCGCGGTCCCGGGCATTACCCAGATGCAGAGGTTGATGAATATCTCCGACAAAATGGATCAGATACATCAAGGATTCTTTCGTCTCTTTCTCAACAGGCCCTCTGTCCTTCAGAACGCGTGCGAACTCCTTGACTTTTTCAACCACACACTCGCCTTCAGGACAATCCCGGTCTCTTAGGTAGGAGCTTTTCGATGCCGCAATATTGCAATAGTGCCAGGGCCCCTGGGATCTTTTTTTCCGGACACGATCGGCCCAATTCGCAACATCCGAAAGTTTCTTTATGTTAAAATTTTTCTCAATTTTGATTCTAACCTCGGGCAAAAGGTGCATTTCGGCAATCTTCCCCACAATCCTGTGCCCCATCGGACCCCATGCCCAGGCATCTTGTGAGAGAAGAAGAATCAAGGCTGGCAAAAATCCCGCAATCCATGCCGATCGAGAGAGATTCGTTTTGAAATTATTGGTGTTGCTTTTTAATACGATCAAATTCTGGATTATCATCACCCTGCTTTCGCTCATCCTTGGAATCGGCGCCCTTGTGGCCGCCTGTGTGGACCCAAGCGGCAACCTGTCGCATCGAATTTCCAGCTTGTGGGCCCGTTGGCTTTGCCAGCTCAACGGCATTCGCGTGGAAATCATCGGCCTGGAAAATATTTTACAAGACCGCGCGCAAATCTTTGTTGCCAACCATCAAAGTTTTTTCGATATCTTTGCCCTTTCAGGCTATGTTCCCGTTCAAATCCGATGGGTGGCCAAGGCCAGCCTTTTTAAGATTCCTTTCGTGGGTTGGTCGATGAAAGCGGCAGGGTATATCAGCGTAGACCGGAGCAATAGGAAAAAAGCCTATCAATCCTTCCTGGCAACGATTGAGAAAGTAAAACAGGGATATTCGGTGGTGATATTTCCAGAAGGAACCCGGTCGGAGGACGGAACGATCGGGCCGTTCAAAAAAGGCAGTCATTTATTGGCCATTCGGTCCAAAGCGCCCATGGTTCCCTTGACCCTCATTGGAACGGGGAACATCATCAGAAAAAACAGCCCGGTCATAAAACCGGGCCCCATAAAAATCGTCGTTTCCCCTCCGGTCTATACGGATTTTCCAGACACCAAGGAAGGCGAAAGCCTACTGCAGGATATCCGGGAAACGATTTTGAAAACCTACGCGGAAAACACCCGGAAACAACAATAGTCCACCAGAATTAGACAATGAACGGGCAGGAACCTATTTTTTTTCTTTCTGAACAAATTCCCAAATCTCACGCGGGTGGTCGCGAAGGTCCTCAATATTGCGCCACACTCCGCGGATCATTCCGGTTTTATCGATGACGAAGGTCGTACGTTCGATCACCTTGACCATCGTCCCCAAATCATCGACCTCTTTGATGACTCCATAGGAATCGGTCGCCTTCTTGTACTCGTCGGCCAGCAGAGTGAAACCCAGTTGATACACCTCGATGAACTGCTGATGCGCATTCACTCCGTTCCAGCTGCACCCCAGAACTTCGACCTCGCGAGTTTTGAATTTGCGGTTCCACTCATTGAAGCCGATCATGAGGCGTGTGTCTTCAGGACTGCTGTCCTGCGCGTAAAACGCGAGCACGACCCACTTTTTATCTTCAAAGTCCTTCAGTTTGATAATTACTTTTTCTTCCGCGGAAGGACTCGTAGCCCCCGCTTTGTAGCCATAAACCGCAGGCAATTCAAACGCCGGCGCGCGGTCCCCGACTTCGAGTTCATCTGGCATGCCAACCTCAAGGGTAAAAGATTAAAGTGGGGGTCAAACGGTTATTCGCCAAAAGCGACTTTCAGCAAAGGCTCCACTTCTCCCTTGGATTCCATCTCATCGAGGATATCGGTGTCCCCGTAAAATTTGCCGTCAATGAATACCTTTGGCAATGTCGGCCAGTTGGTCATTTTATTCAGAGCTTCCCGTTTGTCCATGTTCTCCAGAACATTGACCACTTCAAAGGGGTATCCGTATTTGTTAAAAAACTGAATGGTCTCGACCGTGAATCCGCATTGCGGAGCCGTCTTGGTCCCTTTTCCATAAATAAGAATTTTATTGCTGGCGATTTCTTCTTTAATTTGATCTTCAATACCCGGCATTCTAAAGCTCCTTCTATAACTTGATAATAATGTTTAATAACACCAAACCACAGAACCTGTTGAAAGGCTAGTCAGGAGTGGCCGTTTTGATTTCTGCGGCATGGATTCTTCCATCCTGCATTGCGGGAGTCAAAATTTCCTGGACCGCCCGGTGCCGCGCCATCAGATCCATATCCTTAAAAGTCTCCGATGTCACGTGAATCATGAAATGATCCTTCATTCCTGTCCGGTCCATGACATTGACTTCTGCATCGGGGATCTTACTTGTGACCAACCCCACTAAATCCTCAATACTTATCATTATACTATTATTCTCCCTTCAACGATTCGCGATTGGTTGATTCATTTATAGGTTATTGGATTCAAAATCTTAAAAAAGGTTCTAACTTTTACCTTCACTATACCACAAACAAAGCCCTCGCCCAGAATGCTTATAAATAGTTGATTTTATTATAGTTATTTTGCATGTCAAGCGACGGAAACAACCATTCTCAAGTGAAGATGGAGATTTATTTTTATTTCACGTATAATGGTGAATCCTTAGTGGTGATCGAAGTATCTAAGTAGAAGGTGTTGAGAATTTTATTTTTTCAGGAGGCATCAATGGCCACAGTTTCGGACTTTGTAAAAATCACTCCCAAAGCCTGCGAAGAGGTCAAAAAGCTGATCGCAGCGGAAGGTAAACCCGAAATCGGACTGCGACTCGGGGTCAAAGGAGGCGGTTGCTCCGGGCTTTCCTACGAACTCAATTTCACTCCCACGGAAAAAGGCGATACCGTCCTTGACTTCGAGGGTTTCAAGGTGTTCATGGATGCAAAAAGCATGATCTACCTTAAGAATATGCAACTGGATTATAACGACGGGCTTCAGGGCAAGGGATTTGTTTTTTCCAATCCCAATGCGACCTCCACCTGTGGTTGCGGAGAATCATTTTCTATCGCTTGAGTCTGAAGAACCCTGCATAATCTCTATTTCCGTCAGGTTCCCCTTCCCTTTCACAGGGAGCGATTGGGCCAGGAATTCATCCATTTTAAAAAGCGCGTTTGAAACTTATCAAATGCGCTTTTTTTCCTTGTTGTTATGGAAGCGACACTAAATACAAAAACCGAGCACGAAAAAGTCCGGGAGCATTGCGGACTGTTCCCCCTGGATTCCTGGTGTCTGGTTCAGGCCTCCGGGAAGGATATTTTCACTTATTTTCAGACGCAGACCACCAACGATGTCCTGCAACTGGAGATGGGCCAGGGACAAAACAACGCCATTGTGGACAGAAAAGCCCGTCTCATCGCCCCTTTCTCAGTGCACCGAAATGGAGAACACTCGGTCATTTTCTTGATTGAGTCTCAGGTAAAAGAAGCTTTTCTTACGCACATCGACAGCTACCTGTTCCGCGAAGACGTCACAATCGAGCCGTTGAATCAGAGCCTCCTTGCATTGCAGGGGCCAAAAAGCGCTCTCACTTTAGAGAATCTTGTCCCGAAAATCCAACTGCCGGAAAAGCTGAACTCCATTGGCGATTTCAATTATCAGGGCAATGACATAATTATTATCAATAAATCCCTGACCGGTGAGGAAGGATACATCCTCGCTTGCGCTCCTTCTCAAAGAGCAAATTTAATTGCCGGTTTTGAACAAGCAGATGAAAAGTGGGTCCCCGTTTCCGTCAGCCCAGAAACCCTTGAGGTTTTAAGAATCGAAGCCGGCATCCCTCTTTTCGGCAAGGACATGAGCGAGAAGAACATCCTCCCTGAAACGGGACTCGAACATTCCTCTGTAAGCTATAACAAGGGTTGCTACATCGGTCAGGAAGTCATCGCCCGAATCAAGACCTATGGCGCTCCCAGCGTCGCGCTGATGGGGTTAATTATTGAAGGAGACTCACTTCCACCTGGCGGTGGTATCATCCAATGGAAGAATAAAAAAATCGGCACCGTAAAAAGCTCAGCGCATTCCCTATCCCTGGGCAAAATCATTGCCCTCGCGTACATTCAAAAGGAGCATCGAAGCCCCGATGTGGACATGGAGGTCGCTATTGATGGTTCACCATTTAAAGTCAGAACCAGTCTGATTCCTTTCTATCAGCCACAAACTCGAAAAGATCATTCCAAAAGGATCATGGAACAGGCGATGGCGATTTACAAGGATGAGGACAACCTGGACAAGCCTATCGCCCTGCTGCGGGAAGCCATTGATCTGGACCCCAAAAATGCCGCCGCTTACGAAGCGTTGGGGGTATTCCTTTCCCAGCAGGACAAACTCGACGAAGCCATCGCGTTGATGAAGCGGCTGGTGGAAATCGACCCGACGGAAATCATGGCGCATTCCAATTTATCGATCTATTACATGAAGCAAGGCCGCATCGAAGAAGCGGAGCAGGAAAAAGGCGAGGCCACCGCGATCGAATTTGAACGGCTGATAGAGCAAAATATGGCCAAAAAGAAGAAGGAAAAAATGGCCGAGGAGGAAAAAAAAGAACGCGAAAGAATGGTCGGAATGTTTGAGCAGGTCCTGGAAATCGATCCCGTAGATCAAGTGGCCAACTTCGGCCTGGGTTCCATTTACCTGGAAACGGGTCAATACGAAAAAGCCCTGCCGCCGCTTCGAATCGTCATCCAGGAAAATAAGGATTATTCGGCGGCTTATCTCTTATTAGGAAAAAATCTGGAAAAGCTGGAGAAAAACGAGGAAGCCATTGAAGTCTACCGGCAGGGAATCGCGGCGGCTTCTAAAAAAGGGGATCTCATGCCCTTAAAAGACATGCAAAACCGACTCCATCAACTGTTACATTCAAAAGATTGATTCTTCAAATACCCCCACATATCGAATCCTGGCAGCAACACTTCCTTTTGGACCAGGCCTTGAGTGATGGAAACTCCATGGTCCATCAGGAACCAGAACTTCAGCAATAGTTTCTCCTCAACCGTGGTATAGGGGTCCTCCCAGGAAGTCACCGACCGATGCTCATCCACCGCCGTCAAAAGCTCAGAGGGAATCGTCAAACGTTTTTTCTGGACAAAATTATGGAACCCTTCCTGAAGAAGCGGCTTTAGCTCTTTTCTACTGATCTTGATCAACTCTGACACGCTGGGAACATGTTGCGCGTGGTATTCAAAAAACTTCAACTTGTAATACTGATGGATGGTTTCAAGACGGAAATAGCAATGCAGATTGACCACATCCTCTCCATAGATTCGGACCATGTATTGGCAGACCAGAGACTTTCCCGCTTGAAGAAGCAATTTGTTCAACCGGCCGCGTTCGAATAAATGAATGCGGACCGTGCTCAAATGCTTCCCGCATTGGGCTTCGATGTCTTCACGGATTCCTGGAGATTGAGGAGGAATCCGGTACCAGTAAATTTCATCACCAGCAACCTTCAAGGCCAATTGGAAAGCTTCGGAAATTTGCTGACAGTTGGACCGCTTGGCCTGCCTGGCAATTTGGTAGGAGTTTTTTCTGGAAAACCCAAGATCCATTAACTGGTCTTGAAATCCCTTGCGCCGGCCCATCAAAAATCCACCGCGTTCCCGAATATGGTCTTTGGCCTTATTCACCCCGCGCAAAGCCAGACTGACGTCCCTGGGGACTAATTTCAGCCCAAGTTCCTGTGCAAAGAAATAGATCTCTTCGAGCGTCTTAAAGTTCAATTTATCGATATACAAAAATTTCTGAATACTGGATTCCTGAAAATCACAACTCTCGAATATTTTAATTTTTTTGTACTTCACATCTTCCCAGTACTTGCGGGTTCCTTCTTTTTTCTTGAACTGAGCCTGAATCTCCGATTTCGCCTTGAAAAAATAACTCCTCAGCAAATACCATTTGATCTTAAGAGTCGACTCAAGGATCCAGCGATACTTAGGAGTTAAAATGTTGAGTTTAGGATCTTCAAGCAGTTCCACCTCTTCGGTTTCCAAAATATACTCTAAGAGCTCCAGGTGCCTTTCCAAAAGAATGGGGTTGATCTGTTCAATAAATTTTCTATAGATGGTTTTCCATCGGTAAACCTGAAACTCCTGAAGTTCAGCGCCCTTTTTGGCATTGATTTCCTTCAGCTTGGTTTTGATGGCCCGCACCCCGTCTTTTTCAATCTTCTCAAAAAGCTCGTCCCTGGCAACAATGTCCCGGATTTTGATTTGCTTTAACCGATTGATGACAAGGGGAATTTGATTTGCAATCGCTGAATCGAATTCCTGGTAGGTCTGAATGGGGAGAAAATAAACCTCTCGCAAAATCTGATTGATTTTATCCAGTGAGATATCGGTCTTACTCGCGATTCTTTTATAGCTGTCAAAGTTCAGAGTCTTATTTCCCGTCTGGCAAGCTCGAATATCATTCAAGTAATTTCTTGCCAGTTTCAACTCTTCTCTTTGTGAATAAGGATCGTTGATAATCTTTAAAAATAAATGCTCAGCCCGTTGCAACTCTCTTTGAGAGAGCAACTCAAGGCCCTGCGTCAGGGGATCGAATATAAACATGGGGCAAAACTCCAGCGCCCGCCTTCCCAGCTTTTTTGCGACCCTATCGCATGGCCCATCACAAAGCAGGTTTATACAGGCAAAGCTCTAAAAAAAATCCACCGAATGGAAATACACCCAAAAGACCCTCCAAAAGAAGAATTTGGTAAAAACGGGAAATTGACAAACGATCTTATGGGGTCCGGCCAAATCCATCCGGTTGAATCAAAAAAAATAATTTATCCAGCTATTGGCGGGAAACTTTAGCCTTGAATACCCATGAATATAAAATTCCCCTCCAATTGTTTTTTAGATGCGTTTTTCTGGGTTGAGGATTTTAAAAAAAGGAAAAGATCAAGTTTTACAACCATTATTTGGGAAGAGGGGAAATCAGGAGGGCAAAAGAAAACCCAGGAACAAGCCGTTAACAGCTTGTCCCTGGGTTAATTCCAAAAATCAGTAAACTAGTACTTCAGTTCATTCCACTGAGTGATAGCTTTCTGACCGTTTCTTTCTTTATTTTGACCATTCCAGATCGCGATCGCCATCGGGGATTTGCCCGATTTAAACTGCGTGTCGTTCTGGTCATTGGTGCTCAAGGCGCGTTTGAAGACAACCTCCCAGCGGTCGTTACTCCAGTTGCCTGCGCCCATAACATCCTGATGGGCCTGTGTGGTCAAGGTGCTGAAACCTTCTGCATTCAGGTCTTCAATGGGGGAGACCCGCATGCTGGCGTCGGAAAGAATGTTGCCAGTTGCCCGGCCAGGGTTGTAAACACCCTCATTCTTGCCCATACCGGGGTCAATATACGTGCTGCGCTTGCTGATATCGCCCGTGCCACCGGTCTCAGAACCTGCGGCATTGCGCATGGATTTACTGCCGGTCTCATGCTTGGTATCGAGTCCGCTCAGCTTGCCATCCGGCTCGTACATGTAGTAACTACCGGAACCCATCGCCATATACTTGTACTGATCTTCCATATCAAGCATGGCAACATTTCCAGCCTTTCCTGCGCCTTCTTTATCCCAGGTCGCTTTCCACTGCCAGATGTTGACGCGTTCACCCTCGCCCCCCATCGTGAAGGGAGGCTCTTCGCCGCCCTGATTCACAGGAAACATGATCGCCGCCTGGTCCCTGTACTGCTGCGATTGAACCATGACGTCATTTCGCGTCGAATCGGTCCATTCCAATCGAACCGCGATCTCTTTACCATTGGTCGCAGCTTTCACATTCACCCACTTGGTCGAAGGATTCGGCCACATGGGGTTGGTGATCATCTGCGGGTCCAGATCAATCACCACGTGTTTGCCCTTTGTCGGTCCATACTGAGACCAGAAAGGATCCGTCGGATCAATGGGGATTTCGCCCTGGATTTTTAGCGCCTGAATGGTGGCCGCACCCGCGCTGGATGCGAACATTCCAAACAGGAAAAAACTCATGAAAATTAATAAAAGTGGCTTTTTCGTATTCACAGTTATACCTCCTCGTTAGCAGAAAAATGAATCCTTAGGATTGAGGAGAAGCCTCTATCTGGGTTCACATTCAGCAGGAGCATTAGCAACCAGATCGTTTTCCATACTATAAGATAATGACCGATATTCCGGCTCTTCAACCTTCACAGGCTGAATATCCAGCAAGGTCGTCTCATTTTTAATGAAGATCGACAAAATATCGATAATATCTTTATACAATCCGCGTTCGGCTTTCCTTGCGGTAAAGATGCAAAGTAACGGAGTCCAGCGCCCCAAATGATTACGCAGGAACTTCTTCATACTGCTAAGCAGAACTCCAATTTTTCGTTCTTCATGGCCATTCTGGATGCCATAAGCAGTCCGGAAACTCATGTAATACATGAAAGCCAATTCGATCGAAACATGATCGACACGCTCTTTAGACTGATGCCTCGGCAATTCAAAACCAAAAGTTTCATAAAACCCACCCAACTGAATCAGGACGTCCGTTTGAGATTGAATCCCACCTTCAGTCCCATACTGCATTTCATAGGGAGGGCATTCCATAGAAACGGCATGCCCGAAAACACGGACATATTCTTTTTGTGCTTGGGCAATGGTCATTTTCGGCAGGTATTTACTGAATCCTTTAACAATGGATTCCACCTGCTTCCAATCATCCTCGTCCACAATCACAATGTCCATTGCTTCCATTAACGACTTGGGCCTGAAAAACTTTCGGTTCCAAGGGTAACTCAAGGCGCGCGACAAAATGTCATACACCCTTCCACGGGCGAGGTGCAAAGAAATTCTTTGCTCCTTCAATTCTTCTAAAGAACCCGTCTCACCCAGTTTTGCCAACATCGGATCAGTTGCTTGAACAATATCAACCATAACAATTCATCTCCTGTTTCCACAATTTACCGACCCTCCGGAGCGGGAGAAATTCCCGCTCCGGAGTTGCCGGACACACTCACACTTCAGTTTCCAAACGTTGAGCTTCGCCTTTGCTTCACTCTCCCTAAATCGCGCCGGGATGCTCCTCGGGCCGTACATAGAAGGGCTCCTCAACCGTCACACGGATGATCTCTTTACCCTTCCGG
>BQJC01000010.1 GCA_021604505.1 Nitrospinaceae bacterium
GGACCCGCATTCTCCAGAAGAGGCTGGTCCGCCAGGGCAGCCACGATCTCTTTTCTATATTTTAATATCCGGGCACTGCAGGCCAGCAACTGCTCATTCGAACAATGCAACTCCCCGTCTTTAAGTTCACTATCGCCCGGAGTCAACAATTCATGGTCGCTCCCAACACCGCGCACGGCGTTCTGGATTTCCAGAATCGCCGTGTCTGAAAAACCGATCGTCTTCTTCGGGTTCGTCGATTTTATTTGCACCGTCAGGTCCTTGAGACCTTCGTGCGTCAGGGTTTTGTGATAAAACTCCCCGGAAGGATGCGCCTTAAAGGCTTCTGACAGACCCGGCCATTGAATGACGGCAAACAAAAGCAATAAGGAAATTTTTCCTGTTTTGCTGAAAACCTTCGACACAAGACAATTCATTAAAATTCCTCCCCGTTTTCTCGAAAACCACCTATGGCTAAAAAATTTAAAAACGCTTGGGCTAAAGGTCAATCGGTAAGATATTGATTGCATGCGGGGTTGAGTTTCTCCCGATCGCTCGGAAAAGTCCTGCTCAGAACCTGTTATTCCTGGCAAGCTGAAATCGCTTTGCTGGCAGACTCAACGGCCTTTCGGGACCTAAGTTATCATTGAATTTATCGCATGTCCCATCTTTTTTTCATTAATTTGATTAATATTACAGATAACTTTAAAAAATTTAATACTATCCAGGAAATCCAATGCAAAAAGTCTAATCCAACCAAAACCATCTTAAGGAAGCCGGTGAATCTGGGTGAAAAAAACCTAATTGCGACGGATGCCCATGATAAAATTTTTTCTTGGACCAATAATTAACAAATATTTACTATAATTCACATTTTTTTAACCTGTACAGGGCAACGCCATTCCTCCGCAGGTTATTGATAGAAATGTGACAAACCCTTGATTCTTTTTCAATATTGCTACGCCTTAATAGAATTCTACTGCAACGCAATGGGTTTATTTCTAAACCAAACGGCAGGTAGTTCTTGATTTTTAAGCGCCATCAAACGCGATGAAATCCCATTATCATGTGTCCGGCTCATGAACAAACTAGACGCACGAGTTTTCGCTTTCTGCTCTATCGTCATATTCCTAACAGCTTTTGATGAATGCAAAGGTCACCGCGCACAGCGTTTTTCAGTCAAAATCATCATAAATTTATAATATCTTTTTGTTCTCTATCGTGCGATTTAGTCTGAAATTTTTACTATGAACGATTCATCAAATTTCTTCTCCTTCAGCAGACTGGTCCATTTCTGGAACCGTTTCACAACCGGTTCCACGAATCGTCGTATCTTTGGCGCAACCCTCATGGTCGGGTTTTTCACCCTTCTGGTAAAAGTCGCTTCTCTTTCCAAGGAATTAGTGGTCGCATACCTATTTGGCACCGGAGACACATTGGACGCCTTTTTAATTGCCTACCTGGTTCCTTCATTTGTGGTGCTCATCATTGCCGGAGCTTTTAAACCAGCAGTGGTCCCGACTTATATTCAGGTGAGAGACCAGGAAAGTCCCGAAGCGGCGCAGGAACTTTTGTCGGACCTGCTTTTTATAACCCTCGCCCTTCTGGTAGCCATGACGGCCCTTCTTGCGGCCATTGGCCCTTATCTTTTAACGCTTTTAGGATCCGGATTTAATGAGCAGAAAACCATTATTTCCCAAAACCTGCTTTGGATTCTTCTTCCCTTAGTCATCCTGGGCGGGCTCCAAACGATCTATAGCTCGATTCTCAATGCCGGAGAAAGCTTTGCAGTGGCGGCTTATTCCCCTGCGGTGGTCCCTATAGCCTCCATTCTGATTCTGGTTTTATTGGCACCCAACCTGGGGATTTATTCTCTAGCCATTGGTTTCCTTGTCGGTTTTGCACTGCAGGTTTTGATCTTGGCCCTGTGTTTGAAAAAAAGAAAAATCAGTTTAAAACCCAAATGGACTGGCATGAACCCAGCGGTGCGTCAGGTGATCGATCAATACCTTCCTATGGCGGCGGGAGCATTCCTGATCAGCAGTAATTTTCTGGTAGACCAATCCATGGCGGCCATGCTGGGGTCAGGAAGTGTGGCGGCGCTTTCTTATAGCAACAAAGTGACCGCAACTTTGCTTGGGGTCGGGGCCATGGCTCTAGGCACGGCGGTATTGCCCTATTACTCTAAAATGGTTGCAAAGCAGGATTGGGACGGCATTCATCACACGTTGAAGACTTATCGATGGAAAGTTCTTCAGGTTGCAATTCCAGTCACTCTTTTACTCTTTTTTCTATCCGAGCCGCTCATTCGTATTCTATTTGAACGGGGCGCCTTTACGGAAGCAGACACCGTTCTGGTCGGATGGACTCAGGCCATGTATGTGTTACAAATTCCATTTTATGTCCTGAACATTTTGGCTGTGCGTCTCGTTTCTTCTCTCAAATACAACAAACTTCTTTTATACGGCAACATGATATCTCTGCCTTTGAATATTATTTTAAATTACTTATTGATGAAAGTCATGGGCATTGCCGGCATTGCGTTATCGACATCCCTGGTTTATGCCGTTTCTTTCGTTTTCCTGTCAGTGGGCTTGCAAAGAAAACTCAATAGCCTGAGGCCGGCCTGATGCGATTAACCCTGGTCATTTATTCACTTTCGGCAGGTGGCGCCGAGCGGGTGCTATCGATTCTGGCGAATTATTGGGCCAAAAAGGGTTGGCAGATCACTCTTTTGACGATGGATGATGGGAAAAAACTGTTTTACGAATTACATCCTGCAATCACCCACCGTCCCCTTGCAGTAGAAGGCAAATCGTCCAATCTTTTTTGGGGCTTGGTCAACAATTTAAAACGCATTTGGGTGATACGAAAAGCACTAAAAGCAAGCGCCCCGCAAATAGTGATCTCTTTTATGAAAAGGACGAATGTTCTTGTTTTTTTTGCGACCCTGAACTTTAAACCTCCTTTGTTTGTCTGCGAACACAGCGACCCACATTACTCCAGGACCTCCGGAATTTGGGATCTCTTGCGAAACCTGACTTACCTGGGGGCAACCCGGTTGATCGTTTTGACCCAAACCGCCCGGTCCTATTTTTCATCAGCCATACAAAGACACACAATCGTCATCCCCAATCCGGTATTACCGCCGGAAAATAACGATTGGACCAACGGCAAAAGAGATTTCAAAACCCTTTTGGCCATGGGGCGGTTAAACAAAGTCAAAGGATTTGACCTGTTGCTAAAAGCATTTGCCAAAATCGCTCCAAAACATCCGGACTGGTCCCTGGTGATTTGGGGTGAGGGGCCGCAACGGGCTTCTTTGGAAAAGTTGAGGGATGAGCTCGGCTTAAAAACCCGGGTGAAATTCCCGGGGACCACCAAACAACCTGGTGAAAAAATGCGAGAAAGTGACATTTTTGTGTTGTCCTCCCGTTCAGAAGCCTTTCCTATGGCCTTACTGGAAGCGATGGCAAGGGGTTTACCGGCAATAAGTTTTGATTGCCCGAGCGGCCCCCGGGAGATCATTCGCGATGGCTTGGATGGCATCCTAGTACCTCCCGAAGATGTGGATGCTTTTGCCCACACATTGGACCGGCTCATGAGTGACGAAAATGAACGGAATCGATTGTCCTTGCGGGCGCTCGAGGTGAATGAGCGATTCCAGTTGGAAAAAGTCATGGGAATGTGGGAAGACATACTAAAATCTTCCCTGAGGAATTAAAATTCGATGAGAGAAAACATCCTGAAAAAAATTTTTATTTCACAACGGGCCGTTTGCTCTTCTTTGTCAATGGGGTAGATATTTCACTGACAACCATGGTTGAATATCGTAAAGAAAAAAGCTAACTTGTAACTAATCGTTTATCAAAAATTCTAAATAAGGCTTGTTTTGCCTGACCCGCTAGTAATTCTTTCTGTAAATCCGGGATTTTTCTAAATAACCATGCGATTGACTCTGATAATTTATTCACTGTCGGCGGGCGGCGCTGAACGAGTGATGTCCATTTTAGCGAATTACTGGGCTGAGAAAGGGTGGCAGATCACTCTTTTAACTTTTGACAATGGCACTGACGGTAATTTTTTTAATCTGCATCAAAACATAACGCATCGTCCCCTTGGAATCGCGGGAAAATCTCCTAATGTCGTAAAAGGGGCCATAAATAACATAAAAAGAATTTGGATTCTTCGACGGGCCATCAAAAAAAGCGCTCCTGATAGCATTGTTTCTTTCGTGAGCCGAACAAATATATTGGTTCTCTTAGCGTCCTTTGGTCTCAAATTTCCTGTGGTCATTTCAGAGAGAAGCGTCCCCTCGCATCGTTCGATAGGCCGAACATGGAATTTTTTGAGACGCTGGTGTTACCCCCGATCCTTCTGCTTGATCGTGCAAAGTCAAGGGGTTTTAGCGTACTTTTCTGAAGGTTCAAACATCCGGAGCCAGGTGATCCCCAATCCCGTGGTTGCGTCTAATGGCCATACACCCTCCAGCGATCGGGGGAAATTGCCGTCGGAGAAAAAATTATTGATGTCGATGGGTCGCTTGATAGAGGTCAAAGGATTTGACCTGTTGTTGAAAGCATTTGCTAAAATTTCACCAAAACATCCTGACTGGTCCCTGGTGATTTGGGGTGAGGGGCCGCAACGGGCGTCTCTGGAAAAATTGCGCGACGACCTGGGATTAACGGACAAAGTTCAATTTCCGGGGTTCACGAAATCGCCGCATGAAGCAATGAAGCAAGCCGACCTGTTCGTTCTTTCTTCCCGATGGGAAGGGTTTCCAAATGTCGTATGTGAAGCTTTTATTTGCGGCTTACCGGTAATTAGCTTTGACTGCCCATTTGGACCAAGAGAAATTATCCGTGAAAATATAGACGGTATTTTAGTCCCTCCTGAAGATGTAGACGCATTGGCCGCCGCAACCGATTCTTTGATGAGCGATGAAGAAACGCGCAATCGACTGGCCAAACATGCACCCGAAGTGGTTGAAAGGTTCAATTTGGAAAAAGTCATGGGAATGTGGGAAAAAGTGCTGACCGATTCAGTGAAAGGAAAAGTGTCTTGTTAAAGCAAAAATGGAAATCGACTTTGGCCTTTTTATCGATTTCACTCGGGGGTCTGCTCCTCATGATCAATGCTGTCAATATTTTCATGAAGCCAATTGCTGAAATTAACCCCACAGGACGAGAACCCATTGCAAATTATGATTTTAGGACTCTGGAGCTGGAAAAAGCCCAGCGGCAATTTAAAAATTTGCAATCCGAAAACATTACAGAGGAAGAAAAAGCTCAACAGCTTTTTGCATTGATTTCCGGGTCTTTTGTTCATACACCGTCGTATAACCATATCAAGCCTTGGGAAAATTGGATCCTATGGATGGGGGGCACTCTAAAGGATAAAAAGTTTCTGAGATCCTACAACCCGGATCTTCTGTGGAAAAAAGGGGGAGGGTTTTGCAGCCAGGCCGCTCTAATTTTTGCGGCCAAAGGGCAAGGTTTGGGATTGAAAACCCGCTTGATTGGTTTGACAGGTCATGTCGTTGCTGAAGTTTATCTGCCTGATAAGGGATGGCGTGTCGTCGATCCAGATATGGGTATATTCTGGGACAACAGTATAGATTCATTTGGAATCCATCCGAGTGAAGAGGAAATCAAACACAAATTATTGGCACGTGGTTTTTCAGAAGAATTATCCCAAAAATTTGCAAGCATATATACAAGCCAGGAAAACAATTTTTACAAGCAATATCCTCCATCCCCTGACCGCATATTACTAGAAGAACTATCCAACTGGTTAAAATGGGTGATCCCATTCGTATTGATTGGTACCGGCCTCAGCAAAAAGGGATCTTCTTTCCGCACCAGGTTCACTAGAGCCAGGATCCAATACGGCATATAGTGAAAGACAGCCAGGCTAGGTTCACCTCCAGAAAGGATGTCTGTTTGCTGTGAGCTAAGGGCCCGTTTTACAAACCGATCACATATTTGTTGACAAAACGTTACCAACTCTTGCTGGTATCTTAACATTGCAGTGCCATTCTGTATCAGCGTTAAAACTTTAAAAAAACAAACAGTTATGCTCGATAACTCCCCATTTCAAGATTGATGATAAACATCGTTTTCATAACGCGTTCTTTAAATTACGGCGGCGCCACAACGCAGTTGGTAAATCTGGTCAAAGGCCTTGACAGAGAGAAATTCAACCCGACGGTTTTGACGTTTTACTCTGGACCTCTTGAGAAAGATTTGCGGGAAGCCAACGCGCGTATCATTCCGATGGAGAAGAAAGGCCGTTGGCACATGTTCGGATTTCTCATCAAACTTTATCGGTTGGTTAAAGAGCAGAATCCCGATGTGATACATGGGTATTTAACCTTTCCAAATATTTTAACCGTCATGTTGAAGCCCTTTTTTCCGAAAGCCCGCACAGTTTATGGCGTACGGGCTTCAAATATGGACCTGAGCCGCTACGACTGGCTGGCTAGATTGATAGATTCAGTAGAATCCCGGTTGTCCCGCTTTACCGATCTCATCATCGCGAATTCAAAAGCGGGTTTTAAATACGCGTTAAAACAAGGGTTTCCCGAAGCAAAAATGATTGTGATTCCTAATGGAATTGATACAGAGCATTTCAAACCTGACTATATAGCTGGGCAGAAGATTCGAAATGAATGGGGTGTCCGAGAGGATGAGTTTTTAATTGGTTTGGTGGGTAAGCTGGATCCGATGAAGGATCACCCTACTTTTATAAAAGCCGCCGCGCTGTTTTCCAAAGAAAAGCAAAGAGAAAACGTTCGTTTTGTTTGTGTGGGGGGCGGTCGGGATTCCTACCGGGACAAACTCATTGCCATGGGAAAGGAATTGGGTTTATCCAATCGCATCCTATGGATCAACCCCCGTAGTGATATGCCAGCCGTTTTCAACGCTTTCGATATCGCCACATCATCCTCATCGTTTGGGGAAGGTTTTCCCAATGTCGTTGGCGAGGCGATGGCATGTAAAATTCCATGTGTTGTCACCGATGTCGGCGATTCTCCCTGGGTGGTGGGAAAAACCGGAATTGTGGTGCCGCCCGAAAACCCGGAAGCCCTGGCCGCAGGGTGGGCTGAATGTATGGCCAAAGACAAAGATGAAGCGGCTCAAGAAGCGCGTTTCAGGATCGAAAACAATTTCAGCTTACGTCACTTATTTCAGCGCACGGAACAGGCGTTGACAATGAATGGTAAAACGCCAAATAATGATCCATTGCTTGAAACAATAGATTAACATAAACAATCTTCATCAACTGTTATTCAAAAATAGTTGTCAGATTGACACAAAGGTCCCTAAATTAGTTCTACAAATCTCATCCGATCATTCAACGAGCTATCCAACGGAGGGGACCCATGACAAATCTTTATAAAATTCGTTTTGCTGGAGCGCTGTAATAATGAAAGGTCTGCTAAAAACCGTTTACCGGGATTATAAAAATTCTGACGATAATTTGGTCGGCAAGGTTCATTGGAAACTGATCAGTTCCCCGCTGGTCGCCAAGTGGACCTTTGGCCTGAAAATGATTCCGGGGCCAGCTCCAAAAAGATATCTATTTGACTTAACAACGGTTTTATTAAAGCTGGAGCTAAAAAAAATCCTATCGCAGTTAAAAGATTCCAAAATTCTTGAAATCGGGGTGGGAAACTACGCGATATTGAGCGGATGGCTTTCAAGGCATGTCAATCAACACATTGATGCGACAGATGTTGACCCCGGATGCGTCGAATCCGCGCGCAAATATATTGACGCCAATAGCTTTAACGTGAATGCCATTCAATCTGATTTATTTTCCAGTGTGCAAGGCAAAAAATATGACCTGATTTTCTGGAATTTACCCTATTACAGAGACCCAGTGTTTTTAGACGGCCTTTTCGAACAGGCTCCAGACATGATGGCTGACAGAGCCAGGCTGATTATTGGTTATAATACCACTCCCTTGCCGCGGAAAAAGGTTCTGGAGTTTTTGGAACGCCACGATGGCCTGGAATTGGATAAAGTGGTCACCTATTCATGGAATCTTCACGATCTCATGGTGTTGAAAAAAACCGGCAATTAACGCTGTTTAAAGTAACCTGAAGATTTACACAATAAAATTGAAAATTTTCAGGCCATTTGTGCTAGAGGGTTTCGTCCGTGAATTCGCTTATTAAATATTTTCCAATAGCCTATTTTACTGTCATTCTCTTTCCCATGCTGGCTGGTGCTGAAAGTTTTTTTTTCCATAATAAATACATTTCCATTCCAATTAGATACCCTGCCTTTTTTATATTGTTGGCCATATTGATTCCGGTTTTATGGAAAATTTTTTCTAGCCATAAGGGACAGGAATTGGCCGAGGCTTTCCGCAATACGACTTGGATTACTGTCCCATTTCTAGCCGTTGGAGTCATTTCAACGATCTGGGGCATCCATCCCGATGCTTATTGGGAAAGGGGTCTAAAATTCATTGTGCTAGATCTATACCACTGGCTTCTCCTGATGATTTCTATAGCCATCGCCTGTTCAGAAACCATTAGAAAACATCACCGCATCATTTTTTTCATCACTTTGCTGGGTATCGGCTATGGAATCTGGGTAGATTTTTTTTTCCCAGGGACATTTTCCGATGTCGGCCATCGGGCCGCTGGTTTTACTCAGAATGCAAATGATGGAGCCCGGCTCATGATTTTATTATGCATCGCCAGCATCGATTGGAAAAAAAGTGGGTTAATAAACTTGATCGCTTTGACCTATGCAGCATTAGCGATCTTTGCTACACTGTCCGTTTCTAACCTCCTCATGTTTTTGCTGGTTGTCGCTTTCTATCTCATAATAAACCTCAAAGTAGACGGACATATCTTTAGAAAGTTCGCTACGGTGGGGCTTGTTCCGATCATCATTTTTTACGTGATACATCCGTTGATACTCAATATGGTGAGCAGCAGCGAACTGTTTGACAACCGCACATCCACCGGACGCATTGACCAGATATCGCAAATGTTCGAGGGTGATTTGGGCTTTGCTGAAAACCATGAGCGGGTGAATCTGGTCAGCGAGTATGTAGGACACATTCAACAGGCTCCCTTGATCGGACGTGGAACCGGTTTTTCTGAATCGCAGGTGAGCGGCCCTCACAATATGTATTTAAAGCATTGGGCTGACAACGGCATTCCCGGCTTGCTGGCTTATTTATTGATGATTGCCGGGTCCTTTCGACACTTTCTGGTTTTACGCGATGTCCGGGGAATGATTTTCGTTTTCATAGTTTTTTGCGCGGGTTTTTTCGATCATAATTTACTGAATATCATGACCATTGTTTCATTACTGGGAATTTTTGGGACGCTGGCCTACTTAGACAGCTCAAAACAGGTCAATATTGCCGACCCTAAATCTTCACCTGTCCTATGATCGAATCGGGCAAACCCGGATGTAAAATCCTTCACGTGATCTCCGCGCTCAACATGGGAGGCGCAGAAATGATGCTCTTTAAGCTCCTTTCCGGGATGGATAGAGCGAGGTGCTCTCCCGAGGTGGTTTCTCTGAAGGACGTTGGCTCCGTCGGGAGGAAAATTGAAAAGCTCGGAATACCGGTACAAGGGGTCGCTATGAAAATCAGCAGACCAAATCCTTTTTCAATCTGGCGGTTGATAAAAATTGTTCGAAAAGCTGATCCTGATTTAATTCAAGGTTGGATGTATCACGGCAACCTGGGCGCTCAATTCGTTAATGCTTTCCTGCCTCGTCCCGTTCCTGTTTTATGGAATGTCCGTCACTCGGTTTATAACCTGGATTTTGAAAAGAAGACGACCGCCTGGATGATCCGTCTTTCTGCGCGCCTGTCAAACAAACCAGCGAAAATTCTTTTCAACTCCAGCGTGAGTGCCGCGCAACACCAAAATTTAGGCTTTGTTAAGGAAAAACAAACCATGATCCCCAACGGTTTTGACACAAATATTTTCTCTCCATCTGAAGAAGCCCGGCTCAAAGTCCGCCAGGAACTGGGACTACCCTCGTCTTCAATTTTGATAGGCCTTATTGGGCGTTATCATCCGATGAAGGACCATGGAAATTTTATTCGCGCCGCGGCTCTTATTTCCAGGACGTATCCGGAACTTCATTTTCTTCTCGCCGGAACCAATGTCGACACCACCAACACCGAATTGACCAATTTAATAGAATCCCTGAACCTCGGAGGCAAGGTTCACCTTCTGGGCGAACGCGAAGATGTTAACCGGTTGACGGCAAGCCTGGACATCGCTTCTTCCTCCTCGTTCACCGAGGCATCGTCCAACACCATAGGAGAGGCGATGGCGTGCGCCGTCCCTTGTGTCGCAACCGATGTTGGAGACAGCGGAGCGGTCATAGCCGACACGGGCCTTGTGATCCCGCCCAGAAACTCTGAAGCTCTGGCATCTGCCTGGAAAGAGCTGTTAAATATGGGTTTTGAAGGCCGAAAAAAATTGGGCGCAAAAGCCAGAGATCGAATACTGAACCATTTTTCAATCGAAAAGATTGTTTCCCAGTACGAAACGCTCCACAAAAGTTTTTTAAACGGAGCTTGATTTGAAAATTTCTCAAAAATCCATAGGCTGGGCATTGATCCTATCCAGCGCTATTCTTCTGTTGCTCACTTCCCTGGGGCAATGGTTCGGCGCCGGAAGTTATAAAAGCAATCCACCGAGGAGTTGGGCGCCAGACCACTGGGAAAGATTTGATCCGGCATTGGTGAAAAAGACTCCGGATCTTGATTCACTGTATCGAGCCGCTGAGGCACGTGCTCCCGGCCCATTAAACACACTGCCGCCCAAAGAGGCGATGAAGTTCCTCTACGAAACGACGGCCGATCGATTCACCCATGCAAGCACCGCGGATCACAATATATTCAGCAACTGGATACTGGCCGCAATGAGAATCCTGCACCCCGAATTTGCGCAAATAGGGGATGCCGATGCTCTACTGCGAAACGGATATTCAGCTTATTGCAGTCAAGTTTCATTCATATTATTAAAACTGGCTGAAAAAGCGGGTATTCGCCCACGCCACGTAGGGCTTTCTGGGCATGTGGTTATGGAGGCCTGGTACGACGACGATTGGCATCTCTATGACCCCGATCTGGAAATTGCACCGGAAGATGAAAACGGATCCATATTCAGCGTGGACGACCTATCGAGAGATATCAATCTGGCTTTGGCAGCATACGCAGAACGGGGTGTGGAGTCTTACGTAAAAGAAATCGCCGGAGTCATTGCCAGCCGTGAGGACAATACGTTCATGAGCTATCCGGTTGGAAGTCACTTTATATGGAAAAAACAGGTAGTGGCCCTACTGGAAAAAGCCGCAGAAGTGTTAAAGTTTGTTATTCCTATTCTAACGGCTCTGGTGGGAATCGCCATTTTATCGAAATCATTGAGGAGAACCGTCTAATGTGTGGTCTCGCCGGAATCCTACAGACAGGCCCAGCTTCATATTCCTTTGAACCCGTATTGAAGAGAATGACGGAAGCCATACGCCACCGCGGACCGGATGATCATGGCATTTGGATAGACGCCCAGGCTGGAATAGGACTTGGTCACCGCCGGCTTTCTATTTTGGATTTATCTCCACAGGGTCATCAGCCCATGATTTCCGCCGGCGAACGGTATGTTATCGCTTTTAACGGAGAAGTTTACAATTTTAGCGCCTTGCGCCAGGAGCTGGATTCACTTTGGGAGAAAAGAGAATCCGGCATTCGCGAAAGATGGCGCGGCCATTCGGACACCGAAGTCATGCTCGCCGCAATTGAGCAATGGGGAATTGAAAATGCTGTCAAAAAATTTATCGGCATGTTCGCCTTTGCCTTGTGGGACAAAAAAGATCAGTTGCTCTATCTTGTCCGCGACCGGTTAGGAATCAAATCCCTGTATTACGGTTGGCAGGGGAACTCTTTTATATTCGGCTCTGAATTAAAAGCCATTAAGGAGCACCCCAGGTTTGAAAAAAAAATCAATCGCGATGCCATCACATTGCTGATGCGTTACAACTACATTCCAGCGCCACATTCTATCTACAAGGGAATCCATAAACTCCTGCCCGGCCATATCTTAAAACTGAGCGCAAAGGAGAATCCAAACACGGCCCCGGAATCCCATTGCTACTGGTCGGCCAGGGAAGTGGCCGAAAACGGGATTTCCAATCCATTTACAGGTTCAGAAGAAGAGGCCGTCCAGCAGTTGGATTCCATTTTACGAGACTCCGTCAAGCTACGAATGGCGTCGGACGTTCCCCTGGGAGCTTTTCTATCCGGGGGCATCGATTCTTCTACGGTAGTCGCTCTGATGCATGCACAAAGCACTCAACCGGTGAAGACTTTTTCAATCGGTTTTTATGAAGAAGGTTACAACGAAGCCCAGTATGCCAGGGAAATCGCTAAATACCTGGGAACCGATCATACCGAACTCTACGTGGCGCCCGAACAAGCCATGGCTGTGATTCCCCGCATGCCCACATTATATGACGAACCCTTTTCAGATTCTTCTCAGATCCCAACTTTTCTCGTTTCACAATTAGCAAAAAAACATGTGACCGTCAGTCTTTCCGGAGATGGGGGAGACGAGCTTTTCTGGGGATACGATCGATACAACGTTGGCCGCAAACTTTGGAAAATGATTGGCTGGATGCCGGCTGGAGGGCGCAAACTATTAGGCCAATTTATTTCGTCAATTCCTGAGAGCACGTTTGATCAGTGTTTAGGCTGGCTTTACCCGGCGATGAATAAAAATGCGCATTTTAAAAGCATAGGACGCAAATTACATTCAATGTCCAGGGTTTTGGAGACAGGCACGTCGAACTCCCTTTATTTTCGCCTGATCTCTCATTGGAAGGAACCGGAATCCCTGGTGATTGGAGCGACAGAACCGACCACGGTCTTATCCAATGGAAATCCATCAGGAAAAATCAGTGATTTTTCTCAAAAAATGATGTTCCTGGATACGATCACCTATCTACCGGATGATATTCTCACTAAAGTGGATCGTGCAAGCATGGGGGTCAGCCTGGAAGCGCGGGTTCCGTTGCTGGATCACCGCGTCGTGGAATTTGCCTGGCGGGTACCATTGGATATGAAATTGAAAAAAGGCCAGGTGAAGCCTTTGCTGAAGCAGGTTCTCTTCAAATATGTTCCCAAGGAACTGATTGAGCGCCCCAAAAAAGGATTCAGCGTACCGGTTGGCTCCTGGCTGAAGGGCCCGCTAAAAGAATGGGCAGAGGAATTGCTGTGTGAACGCCGACTTCGGGAAGAAGGTTTTTTTGATCCCGCGCCCATCCGCAAAATATGGGCGGAACATCTCGCAGGAGGAAGTGGTTGGAAACTTCATTTATGGGATGTGCTGATGTTTCAGGCATGGTTGGAAAATCAAAATCAAATTTCAAAGGAGTGTTTAGATTTTCAAACAGGCACTCACGGTTAAGATCATTGAGTTGGCTTCGATATTTCCACTTGCTTGGCCAGAGCATGCAACCACTCTTCCACTTTCGTGTAGCCACTCGCTTGAATTTCATTCGGGTTATTTGGAATTTTTAATTGCGGAATTCCGCCAATGCCCCGAGTATTTTCCACGAGTGGAACCCAGCCTCCCACATCATTCTGACTGTCAATGATTCGGCCAGTCTCGTTTATCACATCTTTAATGATACGAGAGTCAATCGCATCTCCATCCGCCCGACGTGCTCCTGCGTTGTTCAGCACCCAGTTTTTGGTTTCATTGCCTTTTACCGGAGTGAGAGACGGCACCCAGTTCGGCGGCGAATCCACTCTGAAATCCGCTTCATTAAGTGAACCGCTCAGTTTGACGACAGACCATGGATCGCTTGATGTTTCAACAGCCTGATTATCAGCTACATACACTTTGGAACCCGCTATGGTTTCTTTATGTAACTTTATCGGAGATGTGCTTTTCGTATCCGGGCCTCTAAGATAGACATTCCCCACGACACTGGCTTCCAGAACTTTGGGAGAATCCTTGGTGCCAAAACCTGTCGATGCAACGCCCCAATTGTAAACAAGATTGTTCACAAATAATGTGCTGGTGTCCCCATGCAGGCGGATATTTCTGTCATTATTATGAGCAAAAAGATTGCCGATGACCAAGAGACTCCTTGTGGTGGGCCCGACCAGAAAGGCCTTTGAATGCTCACCCTCAGGATGTATCGAATTCGATAGCGCTTCGCTGACGATACTGTTTGCCAGCGTTACGTTGTTAATTCCCTCATACCAGGTGCTCATATTTTCATCGAGAGACCAACTCATCGAAACGTGATCGACCACGATGTTGTAAGAAGGTTCCTCGCCTTTTTTCGAACCAAGAATCGTCAGACTGTCCCGGCTTCCCGGGTTCGGCCCATTGGGGTTGTCCCCCACACGAATGCGAATGTGCTGAATCAAAATATCGTGTGATCTGATTTCGAATCCCGCACCTTTTAATGTGATGCCGGGATACGGAGCCGTTTGCCCCGCAATCGTTAGGTAGGGCTCGCTGATAAAAATCTCATCCTGGAGATCTATGTAACCGGAAACATCAAACACGATAATTCGCGGCCCACTGGCTTTAATAGCCGCCAGGAGCGAGCCCGGCCCCGAAGCGTTCAAATTGGTCACATGAATGATTTGACCGCCCGAACGGTTCGGACCGCTGCCGGCGGGAGTGGTCATTCCCGGTCCCACCATGCCCGGTATAATAGAATTAGGCCCTGCAGAAGTGCACGCAGGGCTATCCATCATGGCGCATAAAGCCTGATCTTTCTGGGTCTGGTTGATTCCCGGCTGGCTTTGCACCTCCTCGATGATC
>BQJC01000011.1 GCA_021604505.1 Nitrospinaceae bacterium
CGACATCACTTTTTAATTGCACAAAATACTCATCCCAGAGCGGCATTTCCCACACGCGTTCTCCCGAACATTCCCCAGCCTGCTTAAATCGGTCTTTGAGCTTCTCATCGTTCCCCAGCATGCCAATGGCAAATTGTCCGAGTGCGACGATGCAGGCACCAGTGAGTGTGGCAATGTCAATGACGCAGGCAGGTTTGAAGCGGCTGGCATAGGCCAAGCCGTCGGCGAGAATCAATCGGCCTTCGGCGTCAGTGTTTAGCACCTCGACAGTTTTTCCTGACAGCATTGTGAGAATATCACCGGGTTTTGTGGCTTTGCCTCCCGGCATATTTTCAGCAACGGGGAGGAGTCCGACAATATTCAGCGGTAATCGTAAGTGGGCAGCAGCGCGAACGGTCGCTAAGACTTCTGCGCCCCCGGTCATGTCGGCTTTCATGTGGTCCATGTTTTCCGCGGATTTCAGCGAAATACCTCCAGAATCAAAGGTGACCGTTTTCCCAACAAACACGATAGGTTTGTCACCCTTTTTCCCGCCTTGGTACTCCAAGATAATGAATTGCGGAGGATGTTGACTGGCTTGTCCCACTCCCAATACCCCTCCCATCCCAAGTTGCTTCATTTTGGCCGGATTGAGGACGGTTAACCGAACCTTCTTTTCCTTAGAAATTTTCTTCGCTTCTTCCACGACGCGAGAGGGCGTCATGACATTGGCAGGGTGGTTGCACAGATCTCGCGCAAAACAGGTCGCCTCACCTGTGGCCGTGCCTCGTTGAATACCGAGTTTGACGTTGGCGAGTAAGGACGGCTTATCGACTAATATCGTCAGGCTATTCAAGGGTTTATTTTTGTTGGAAGAGTCTGTTCGGTACGTTGAAAAACGGTAATCCCCTAAAATCACACCATCAACCATGGCTTGAGTGAGGTCATCAGGCGATAGGCCGGGTCGGTCGAGCCCAAGAATCGTGGTCGAGAATGACCGTACTTCGGCCTGAGAGACACGTTTGGCCACGGTGCCCATGGCTTGCCGCACACGATCTAATGTCAGTTCTTCACGTTTTCCGAGACCCACGAGGAGCAGGCGTTTGGCAGGTATCGCGCCGCGTGTATGGACCAAGACGCATTGGTTGAGTTTCCCTTGGAACTCTCCGCTTTTCCGCAATTCAGCTAATTGGCCGCCTAGATTCCGGTCTAAAGGGTGGAGGGCTTTATTCAGGGCACTCTCTCCTTCATATCCTGAAATAACCAGCACTTCAGTTGGAGTCCCTGTCAGTGTTCCTTGCTTTACAGTAGTGTTCATGCCGTCCTCTTGCGTACAGTAAAAAGTGAAAAGTGAGTTGTGGAATTTCCCCGCTCTGCGATTACACGCCGCGCATGTCCGGGGCCCAAATGAATTTATGAAGTTGAACTTGAAAGCGAACAGGCAGTTGATCTTCAAGAATCCATTCAGCGATTGGCTGAAGATCGAGTTCACCAAACACGGGGCTGAATAAAACCGGGCATCGATCAATCAACTCATAGCGCGCTAATATGTCTTTGGCCCATTCATAATCCTGACGGTCTTTAATGACAAATTTCGCTTCGTCGTTTTTTGATAAACGGTCAAGATTGGTCCAGTCCATATGATCAACCATCCCGCTGCCGGGACATTTGACATCGAGAATGACATGGGTACGCGGATCGACCGGTGTGGTGTCAATGGCTCCACTGGTCTCGAGCAAGACGTCAAATCCTTGATCGCACAACATGGAAATGAGCTCTGTGGTCGCGGCTTGGCTCAAAGGTTCCCCGCCTGTCACTTCGACTAACCGGCAGTTGTACGCGCGTACCTGTTTGAGAATCGCTTCGAACGAGAGGCGCTCCCCGCCATGAAATGCATAGTCGGTGTCGCACCAGGTGCATCGCAAGGGGCAGCCGGTGAGGCGGACAAACACGCACGGTCGTCCGGCAAAGGACGACTCACCCTGAATGCTGTAGAAAATTTCGGTGACTTGAAGGTGACGGTTCGTCAAATCCATGAGCACTTTGGGTCAGAAGTTTATGGGTGTAAGAGTGAATGGCAGGATCATACACACGACATGCCAATGACATCACACGTACAATGTTAACACAGATTTCCAGATTCGTATCTCGTTGCTCGTGCCTGCGCGCTGTAGCGCTTTCAGCCTTCGTAGCCATTTCGGCGAAGTAGGCCCGGCGCGCAAGCGTGAATCGTATCTATAGCCGTTTCAACTAACTTCCCGAAGCTTGGAATGTATGATTTCGCTCTGCCTGCCTAAATTGCTCAAATGGGAAACAATTGGATTCGCTATAGTCAAGAAAAGACAAACAACTCTTCTCACAAAATGCGAGATACGAAAGACGAGTGACGATTCACGCACTAGACCCACTCGGTCACCGGCCAGCCTTGTTCTTTGGCTCGGCGCGTCATGCCGCGAATGGGATTCACGACAATGGGATTTCCCACCACTTTTAAGGCTTGATAATCCCCTGGACTATCTCCGTACGCATAGCTTCGCGTCAGATCCAAGTGATACAGGGCGGCGAGATCTTCAATGATTCGCCGTTTGCCTTCACCATACGGGAGTGGAGCGTAGACTCGACCGGTGTATCCGCCTTCCGTGGTTTGCAGTCGTGCAGCTTGGACGATAGAGACACCCAAGACTTCTGCGAGCGGTTTGACAAGAAAATCCGGCGATCCGCTGATTAACGCGACATGGTGCCCAGCCTGTTGATGGCGAGAGAGAATGCCCTCTCCGCGAATCGAGAGTTTCGCGCACACTTCGTTGCGGACAAATTCATCAGCCAGCGGCTCGATAAACCCTGGTTGCTGACCAACTAAGTAGAGTTTATGACGACGGAGCGGACTCAGCGAGACCGGAGGAATGCGCTGCGTCAAAAACCAAATACTCTCTCGCATCTGCTGAAACCCAATCACGCCTAATTTCCATAAATGCCGAAAAAACAGCACTTCGATTGACAGACCGGGGATTAAGGTGTTGTCAACATCGAAAAAAGCGCCAATCCAATTTTCCTGGTATTCAGGTGATGGGAGTTGCGATGACGAATTTGGCATGGGAAATTTATGAAAACGTTCAGGATGAATAGATGAACCTAACTATAAGAATCTTTAAATTTTACTTGCGCCCCGGTTCGTTGACAAGGGGAAAAAAGGGATTCATAATGGGGCCCAGTGCCGAAGTGGTGGAATGGCAGACACGCACGTTTAAGGGGCGTGTGGCGCAAGCCGTGCGGGTTCAAGTCCCGCCTTCGGCACCAAAACTTCTTTGATCACCAATGCCCTCCGGTTTCAAAAACACCCGAAGCAACAGAGGAATTTGAAGGTACGGCTCTTTGCTTTGGGGCGTGGAGACTGACCATTTCTTTTCTGGGCATCCACAACCTATTACGGTATAATAAACTATATGAGCATTGATCGAATAACGCCTCTAACCGGACAATCTCTGTGCGAGATGGTGGCGCGGGATGATGATGCGCGCGCGTCTCTAGCCTGTGAAGGCATGTATTTTACCGAAGAGGAAGAAGCCGTCTTTGCTGAAATGGCCAGCCTGGGCCTCAGTTATGAGGCCCGTATCGAATACCTTAAGGCCTATCTCGCTCGAACGTTACCCGCCTTTGCTGTGGAATGAGCGATCCTTACGTCTATCCCGGCACCGACATCCTCATTAACAAGCCAGGCATTCGAAACAAGGAAGAGCTAGATCGCTTTGAGCGGATGATGACCCGTGCGAGGCTGGCCGAACCTCTTCCAGAAGTACCAATGAGTTATATAGGATACAAAACTCTGCACCACCATATCTTTCAGGATGTGTTTGATTGGGCTGGGAAGTCTCGGACGGTCTCTCTTGCTAAAGGCAACACATTTTTTGGTCCACCGATCTATGTTGACTCTGAAATGACCAAGCGCTTTCGATTATTGACTGATGAAAATCATTTAAAGGGTTTGCGTCTTGAAGCATTTGCCTCTCGTGCTGCCGAGCATCTGAATGAGATTAACGCCATACATCCTTTTCGTGAAGGCAATGGGCGAACGCAACGCCTCTTTCTAGAAGTACTCGCAAACCAGGCTGGTTATCAAGTCAGGTCCAAGGACATTCACCCTGGTCCCTGGAACGAAGCCTCAATCAAAGGGTTCGATGGTGATCATCGCCCTCTGGCAGTGATTATACGAGCAGCCATCTTCACGCACTCACATAGCCGGTTAACGGATAGAGAGCAGGAAAAATAAATGCTGTTCAAAGATTATGGCTCTTCCATGTACATAAACCGAATGACAGAAAAGAGCCAAGTGATGATTCCCAATTCGTTATGGAACCGTCTAGGATTGCAACCAGGCGATCAGATTGAATTTAAGGAAAGTAAGAACGGAATCCGGATGAAGAAAAAAGTATCTCCAGCCAACTTTTCTAAGTATAGAGGATTTTTAAAACCACTCAAAGAGAAGACGTCGCAAGAACTTATTCAAGATATGCGTGGATCGTGATTTCCTCGGTTGATACCAACACGTTGTGTAAGGGGCTGGCCCATCAGGAAAGCTTTTATCCGTAGTGAGCCACAGAATGGCTTCGGTGCCGTTTTCTTGCGGTAATGTTTTTGGTTTTCGCTACCACAAAGCGTCCTTGGCCATTTACGCCAACACCACATCTTGCAGTGGTTCGTTTTTTCTACGGCGAGATACTTGGACGGTAACTTTCCGATCCAGCTTATTCAAAAACCCGAACAACCGTTCTGGTGAGAACAGCGTATAGTGGCCATTCATCAGATTAGAGACTTCGGGCTGTTTAATCTCTAACAGTTTGCTGATTTCCCGTTGCTTAAGTTTCTTCTTTTCAAGGATCATCCGCACGGAATGTCCGAGTTTGGCTCGAGTTAAGAGTTCGTCTGCATCATCAAGGCCCAGATCGGCAAAGACATTGCCGGAGCTTTCCTCAAAGGCTATTTTTCCATTCTTCATCATCATTTTTGTTCCTTTTCTCGCTGCACCGCTTTCTTATACCGCCGTGTAATCATTTCCACATCCAGCTTCGCTGTTTTCTTGCCCTTCGGCGCTTTCTTTTGAAAGGCATGCAGGACATACACCCTTCGCCCAATCTTGACTGCATAGACGGTCCGAAACGTGTCGGTATCAAAGCGGGTGACGATTTCTAAAATTCCACTGGCCACTCCTTTGAATGGTTTGGCTTTTGGTGGTTTCTCACCTAATTGCACATCATAATAACGCCGCGCCAATATCCGACCTGACCGCTTTAGGAAACGACTGCACTTGTTCTCGTGCATCGCCTACCCACACCACAGGTCTTATGTCATCATCTATCTCTATTTATAGCTTATAAGTAATTGCCTATAGTTTCAAGTAAAAAATTACAGGCTTGACGAAAAGACGCTTTACAGCCTTAAAAAACCTCATTGCCCCCAGCTATCCCGCCGTTTGGCTTTACGGCCTCTGCCGTTCGCTCCGAACACGAAGGATGTGGATCACATCTTTCGTGTTCTCGTAATACACCAAATGGTTTTTGTAGACGTAGCGTCGTATATTTCCCTCGAATGCGTGCCCCAGATTGGAATTGTCCGTGAGCAGATCAAAGCTGTAGTACACAGCCCGTCTCAATATTCCTGAGCTTGGCCTTCGCCAAAATATTGAATGGTGTAGAGGGATATGGTTTTGAGATCAGATTTTCTCTCCAAATAGGCTTCTCACGAAAATCGCTTTCCAAACCCCGCATGTTTCGAGGGTTTTTGGTGTTCGTGACTTCCTCTCAATTAGAGAGTACCCAAAATGAGAGTCGGATTAGCCGCCCGTTCTTTGCTTTTCTTCCCTTGTGAATATATAAACTGGCTTTTGGTTCGTTGACAATATTTTTAATGATTTCTGCCAATCTGTGTTACTTGCAGTCAAAATGACCATATGTTAGATGATCTCTATGCATAGAATCTCAATGGAACGGCCAATGTGGTGGCAATTTCAAACGGTCACAATGTGGTTATGTTTGTGTCTTCTGTTATTCCAGGCATCGTGTGCCTCAACACCTGCCTCGTCATCGGCATCGCGCGACTTTCAAGTTGGTCAAATTATTGAAGTGAAAACGGGGAAACTCGTTGAGTTTGAAGATCTGAAATTGGAATTGGCAAATGCTGATGTCGTGTATATTGGCGAGGAGCACTATACGCCTTCCCACATTGATGCGGCGGTTCAGGTCTTAGAGACGTTAGTTGCCTCTGACCGTAAGCCTGCATTGGCGATGGAAATGTTTAGTTGGAATGGTCAATCAGCACTGGATCAATATACTCAGCAGCATGCATTGACTGAGGCGCAATTTCTGAAGGACTCGCATTGGGAAGAAAATTGGGGGTCTGATTTTACGGGCTATAAACGGTTAGTCAATTTTGCGAAGGAACACCGGCTTCCCCTCTATGCGCTGAATCCCCCGCGTTCGTTGGTGCGAATGGTTTCCAAGCTGGGCCTCCAGGCGGCATTGCTCGATCCTGCGATGGATCAATGGGGTGTGAAGAAAGACATTTCGTTGAACGATCCTGAATATGAAAAAGTCATTTTTAAACCTATAGAACTCTGTCATCCTGGATTGCCGAAAAACATGTATGACAGATATTATCAAGCCTCTATCTTTCGAGATGAAGGTATGGCCAAGGTAATTACGAGGTATGTAGACCGGAAGTCTCAGGACCAGGGTCCGCTGGTCAGTTACACTGGCGGCGGCCACATTCAATATAAGGTCCCTGTTCCAAAGCGAGTCAGGCGAGATGCGTCTTCGATGCTTAAGGATGTCTCGGTTTACCTGATAGCGTTAGACCCTGTGCGAGAAGAAGAAGTGCGGGAAGCGATGAATGAAGGCATTGCTGATTACATTTGGTTGAAAGCATTGGGTCCTAACGGTCCACAACCCCGTTGTGGGTGAACACGTTTACCTTAACCCGCCTACAGAGTTTTCCGGATTTGTCTCAACCCACTTGAGGGAAAACCTGAGAGTGTTATGAAAGGCCTTTGTCTTCCTCTGTTGATTTTTGGCCTCTTGTTTCATCAAAATACGAAATTCGTGGTTGTTTGACTATTTAGAAGGAGGAACAATGGGAGATCCGATTATTATTCCCCAAAAGCTGCCGTACATCATGGAAATGGAACCCGGGACCTATTACTGGTGCAAATGTGGTCGATCAAAAACTCAACCATTTTGTGACGGGTCACATACCGGAACCGAGCATACGCCAATGGAAGTTGAGCTCAAAGAGGCTAAACGGGTTGCATGGTGTGGCTGTAAACACACAAAGAGGCCGCCTTTTTGCGACGGTACGCATTCACGGATTGAGGAGTAGCAAGCCAGGACGCCTTACTCCTTGATGTGGTCGCTTCCAGAATTATTAGAAAAATTCAAAATAATCAGCAGGTTATGGTTTTAATGACTGACGGGTCACGGTTAAATTCCGAAGATGAAAAATTGAGGCCTGGTTATTGCGAAAGACCCCTTAAGTTTTATAAAATTTCAGCTTGATTAAGATCCAATCTTAATGTGTCATTAGAAACATAGATCACAAGGGAGGGACCCGCAATGAAAGGCATATCAAAAGGTGTAGTGGGATCGGTAATGGCTATGGCACTGAGTGCCTCTCCGGCATTAGCCAATGCCCCAGGTGGCGGCTATGAAGGTATTACGGCAATGTATGTAGGCTTTATTGCTGCCATTCTTGGATACGGCGTATACGACATCTTCTTTAAGAAGTCATAAGTCGTTCCGGCAAGAAGAATTTTCAAGTTCTCAAACCTTCCAGATCTGCGTGTTGTCAGGTCTGGGAGGTTTTTTTATGTCCGCTTTACTATGGCTTTATGATGTGGTTGTGGCATTGGTCTGCAGTAACGGTTCTAAAAACGTGAGGAGATTTTCCACAATAACTTTATATCCTTCACCGGTCGGATGGATGCCGTCTGCCTGATTGAGCATTCGATGCGCGGCGACCCCTTCTAAGAAAAACGGCATAAAGGCAACGTCAAACTCATCGGCCAATTGGGGATACATCTCTGCAAATTGCGATGTGTAGTTGAATCCATAGTTCGGGGGAATTTTCATTCCTGTCAGTAAAACGGTCACGTGGAGATCCTTAAAATGTTGAAGAATCTTTTGAAGATTCTCATAGATGGTTTTGATGGGTTGCCCACGAATCCCGTCATTGGCTCCTAATTCGATAATGACAATGCTGGGTTGGGTTTTCAGCACCCAGTCCAAACGGCGAAGTGCGCCAGCGGTCGTATCGCCGCTGACACCCGCATTCACGACACGATAGGGATATCCAGCTTGGTCTAAATGCCGCTGGAGCCGAGACGGATACGACTCTTCCGGTGGAACTCCAAGTCCGGCGGTTAAGCTATCACCAAATGCGACAATTCGCGGTCGTTCATTCTCCATGGAGTGGGTCTCTTGTGTGAGAGAACGTGTCGTCGCCACCGAAGCAGAATCCGTGCGCTGCTGAGAGGTTTCTACAGAAGAAAAAGGCGTGGGGGATTGCAACGTCTGTTCGTCTGCAGTATCGCATCCTGAGAAGACCATGCAGACTGCGCACAATATTGGTATCATAAACATCAAGAACCTGTGGCAGTCCAAACTGTTTTCTATGAATGACCCTACTTCTGACCTCACGATGGTGTGCAGTCGACGTTCCGTGCTCATCTGTCCCTCGTCTTTCACCATATCGAATTTATGATTGTTGTCCAGAATCTCGTGATGGAATTGCGGGCAGGGAATCATGTCGTTCCCATTCTTCATGATATCACGTTTGAAATTCCTCAAAAGCAAGTCGTGGCCATTGTCGGCCCATCTGGAAGCGGGAAATCCACACTTCTCGGCCTGCTTGCCGGTCTAGATAAACCAACTCGGGGGTCTATTACGATTCATGGTACTGATATCAC
>BQJC01000012.1 GCA_021604505.1 Nitrospinaceae bacterium
CAACGTTCGGGACGGTCTGTACGGTGGAATCATCATCGGTCCACGTGGATCGGTGTATCGCGATCCGGAGACGGGGAAAGACATTTCTCTGGGCAACTCCTGGAAAGCGGACGTGATCATCGACAAGTCGTATCCTGAAAATGCTCATCTCGAAAACTACCGCGACTTTGCGTTGTATTTCCAGGACGAGGACAATATCCTCGGGACGAGTTTCATGCCTTACCTGCAGAACGTTGCAGGATTGACGGGCGTGAACTACCGTCTGGAGCCCTGGAGCTACCGTGAAGACGAAGGTTGTGAGCTGGGTAATATCTTCACACCGTGCGTCGCCGCTGACAGCGACCCTGCAACTCCCGTGATCAAAGCGCATGCGGGGGACAAGGTCATGATCAATGTCTTTGGAGCGCATAACGAGCAGAACCAGATGTTCAACCTGGACGGCCATCAATGGCGGCGTCATCTGAATCAGGAGAATTCGGATATGATTGACGTTGAACAATTCGGTGGTGGTGAGTACATCCAGGCCTTCACGAAGGCCGGTGGAACGTACAACAATCCTGGAACCTACCTCTGGTTAAACGCCAGGACCCCGTACCAGCAGGCCGGTCAATGGGGGTACTTCAAGGTTCTGCCGCAGGGTGAGAGGTCGATCCTGCCTTTGGGGGGTGTGACCCCGGAAGGGCATAAATCGGCATCCAACCCAGAAGGTGAGCGATTGTCGATGAATCGCTGATCTGAGTTAAATGGTTAAATTGAGGGGGCCTCATTCCGGGGCCCCCTTTTTTTATTAAGTTTTCTTGTAGTTTGGGAATTTAGTGATATAATCATCCGCCATTAAACCAGAATCCAAACACTTTTGTTAGGTGTAGTGAATTTTTTTGTTCAACTATGGAGGGATTAAGAACGATGAAAAAGGTCATTGTAGGGATTTTAGTTGTTGGAATCGCTTTTGTATTTAGCGCTTCCTCAAGTTTTGCAAAAAAAGCGAAGTATGAAGAGGGTGCGGCTGGTGGGGGATCCATCAGTGGAGTGGTTAATTTTAAAGGCACTGTTCCCGAACCGATTATGGAAGATTTGAATAAAGGGAAAAACGTCGAATTTTGCGCCAAGCATCCGGATACCAAAGATGGAAATGTCCGACCGCGGCAAAAAGTAGTTGTCAATGGTGGAAAATTGACGGACACCGTTGTGTTCATCGAAAATATTGAAAAAGGAAAAGCGTGGCCTACAGCTGTAATCAATTTTGATTTTAAGAACTGCGATATATTTCCCAAGGTTGCTGTAGCCCGGAAGACTCCCAAAGGGGTTAAAGAGGGGATCATGACGATCACCAATCAGGACCCTGACATCCTGCACAACCCGCATGGATATTCTGTGGCCGGCGCTAACCGCAAGACGCTGTTCAACAAGCCTCTGCCTTCCAAAGGCGATGTTGCGGACGTGACAAAAACTTTTAAGCGTTTTAAGCAGAAAAAAGACAAGCATTTCTTCCTGCAGTGCGATCAGCACAATTTCATGGAAGCGGACGGCCGGATTGTGTGGAATCCGTACTATGCAGTCAGCGGCGCGGATGGAACCTTCAAGATCGACGGCATTCCTGCCGGTAAGTACAAAGTAACGGCATGGCATCCGTACGCCGGTGAGTCCACTCAGGAAATCACTGTAGCGGATGGTGAAGCCAAAGCGGATTTTACGATTGGCAAATAAGTCGTTTTAGAATTTTGATCCATGCGGCATCGGGAGAAATCCCGGTGCCGTTTTTTTTGAAACAAAAGCGGTGATCCGGATGCGGAGTGTTATTTTTAGAAGGAGAGTGAATTCAGCAATTGAGGAAATTAGCGGTTTTTACCTTCTGAAGATTTTTCCAGATAGCGGTCTCTTATTTTTTCCACCCGCTCAAGGTGTTCCTGTTCGACCTTTTCCAGAAGCACCAGCAAGGCTTTAGATTCCATATTGGTGCAGGCTTGCTGCAGGAGCCCATAAAACTCGCAGGATACCTTTTCTGCTTCTATGGCGGATTCAATGGCTTTTAGGATTCCGTCAAAACCGGGCAGATGTTCAATCACATCTTCCAGTTTTGGAAAAATATCGGTCTGATAATGGGTGTCGATTAATTCCCGAAGGTTCGAGTCGTTTTCCCACCCGTAGGTATCGTCCCCTTTTTCATCCAACAAATTCTTAAACTGGACCTCATGATTGGCTTCTTCCCTCGCCATAAGAAGGAGGAATTCCTTCACTTCCGGGTCGCTGACATTTTTGGCCAGGGCGGCATAAAAATCTTCTCCTTCGCTCTCAATTTTTGTAGAAAGTACCAGGAGTTCTTTATTGGAGATATTCATTTAATACAACTGTAAGAAGTTCAATTAGCCCAACCGAGGTTAGATGCGGCTATTTTACAGAAAGTTTTAAATAAAAGTAAGTGCTTTGATTTTAAAGGTTTTATCTAGGTAAAGACGCTGGATCTGATTTGCTTTCTAAACTCTTTAAAGCATTGTTATAAAAACCCTCATAGTCTTTTAACCCAGTCTCGCTTTCCAAAAAGTTGAAAAAAGTTATAACTCTTTAAAAGATATCGCATTTCTTATATTATTCCTTTATATACTGAAAAAAATAAGTCAGCGCTCACCCCGTTACCGGAAATCAGGGATTGAACTATTTATTGAAATTGAAAGAAAACCTCGATGAGCCCGAGGATGAGGAGAATTTTAACAGATTCATTTATCCTCATGCTTCGGTCATGCTGGGGTGTGCCATGAAACTGGCCCGTGACCGGGATCTTGCTGAGGATTTGGTCCAGGAAACGTTTTTCTTTGCCTTGAAGAATTTTCACCAGCTAAGGGACCGCAACAAAAGCAAATACTGGTTGTTTTCTATTCTCAGGAATTTATTCCTTAAAAATTTAGAGAAAAGAAAAAACTGGATTGAAGTTGAGTTCGATGCGGTTTGTGAAAGCCTTCATGACAAGAACAAGATGAACCCGGAGCATGACTTTTTTGAAGCTGAATTAAAAAACAGCATTCAATGTGCTTTGGACACCCTGGACGAGCGATTGAAATTTCCTGTTATTTTGTTTTACTTTGAGGGCAGGTCCTATAAGGAAATCGGGGCCATTCTCAGCATTCCTATTGGCACTGTGATGTCCCGAATTGCCCGAGCCAAGGTCTACCTCAAGCGGGAACTGGTAAAAAACCAGGATTTCCAGTCCTGATTGCAGAGCTTTTCTTTAAGGCAAATGAAACCGTCTCATCCATTATAAATTTCCCCTGCTTTTCCCCCCTGGACACGCATCGTATTTCCCGGTCAGATTTCGCATTTGTAAGGTGGTTTGCAACCCTTTCCATCATTTTTTCCACAGCAAAATCTTTCCTAAAAATTTTTTAATTTTCGGGAATATTTCCACCCTCTAAGTATCTTCTAAGAGCAGTCATTCCCACGGTTAAACCGGCGGGAATCAATTGTTCTTTCGCTAATTGCAACCGATTGATTTTGTTTAACTGCGGCTTTTCGACGTCGACCCAGGAAGTTGAAAAGCCCTTGTTTATCAGTTCACTGGCGGGAATTTTTCATTATCATTGAGGAGGTAACTTTATGATGCAAAGCCAAATTATTAACCCAAAGCAGGGCTTCGGAGCGAAGGTGGTGCTGGTCTTCCTCCTGATCGGCCTTTGTGTCGGTTCCGCCTTTGCCGGAACGGATCACGGCAATGGGCACAAGAATCCAGCTGTGGACCGGCCTGCTTGGCTGGATAAGCTGGAGAACCAGCTCAATCACGAAGATGTGATGAGCGGCCTGGAAGGCAATCAGGAGAAACTGGATCAGACCTTTATGGGTTTGATGGACCGTTTGCAGGACAAGCTGAAAGAGCATGCGGCGCCTGCATCGTCCGGTGGCGGTTTCCACGATTCCTGGGCGGCTCATCAGTTACAGCAGAGCTACCTGTTAGGACCTTCCGAAGCTGCGGAAAAGGTGTTTAAAGGCGCGCATTGCCCAAGCGGCGCTCCGGTCAAATCTTACGACATATCCGCGATCAATGTCGAAGTCACCCTGAACCAGTGGGGCGACTATTATCCCGGTTATATGTTTGTTTTGACCAAGAACATCGATCAGGTTCGAAAAGATGAAGCCAGAAACGCAGAAGCCCGCGAAGATGAACTCGATCCGGGAGCCGTAATAACGGGTCTTCAGGGGGATGTCATTCAACCTTTGACGATACGCGGCAACCAGGGCGATTGTGTTCGGTTTAAAATCCGAAACGCGGTGGAAGATGAAGATGTGGGATTTCAGGTCAACGGTTCCGCGATGATCATCAGTTCCTCGGGTCTTCCGGCCAGTGCCGCATCGCCAGGGGCGATCATTCCGCCTGAAGGAACTCAGGATTTTGAGTGGTACATTCCGATCGACCAACAGGAAGGTTCTCACATGATCCAGAGCCATGCCGGACGCGACCCGTCCTCATTGGGATTGATCGGTGCGTTCATCGTTGAGCCTTTGGGTTCTGTATATCTGGACCCGTGGACCGGCGGTCCGCTGGAAAGCGGCTGGATGGCGATGATCGCTAACGAGAATTCCAAGGACTTCCGTGAATTCGCGTTGTTCTACCACGAAGTCGGTGACGAATCGTTCCGTCCGCTCAATCGCCATGGGGAAATGATTCCGCAGCGCGATCCGCAGACCGATGCGTACCGGCCTTCGGCGCGTGCGATGAATTATCGCAGTGAGCCTTTCGGAATCAACAACCTGGTGGTTCAGGAAAAAATGTTCCACTATGAAGACGAATCGCTTTCGTATAGCTCCTATACGTTCGGCGACGTTCCGACCACGATTCCCCGGTCCTACCTGGGTGATCCCGCCAAGTTCCGCCTGATTCACGGCGGCGGCGAGGTGTTTCACTCCCATCATCCGCATGGCGGCACCATTCGATGGACCCGCTCTCCGAAACGCGAGCCGGGCATTGAAAATATGATCACCGCCGCCTGGGATGGTCCGGTTAAGTATCCGGTGGTAAGGACCACGACCGACCGGGTGGACGTTGAAGTTATCGGGCCTTCCGAGGCGCTGGATCTGGAAACCGAGTGCGGTTCCGGTCTGTGTCAGCGTCTGGCAGGGGACTTTCTGTTTCATTGCCATGTGGCGCATCATTATGTTGCGGGCATGTGGGGTTACTGGCGCGTGTATAACACCCTGCAGGACGGGAACTATCCGTTTGGCAGCACCGATATCATGCGTCCTTTGAAGGAGCTTCCCGATCGCGAGGGCCGCATTCCCAAAGGCGTGAGCTCGGACAAACTGGTCGGCAAGACCATGGACTGGTTTGGCAAGCACTTCAATGTTGTTGGCAAAGGCAACAGCGACTGGACGAAAGAAGCTCCCGTCGTCAACATCAAGGACTGGGTGAAGTACATGCTTCCGCCGCAGGGCAAGCCGGGGCATACGGACGATGAAAAAGGTCAGATTCTGGCTTATGACGGAACCGTATGGGACTACGCCTGGAAAGGCACAACGGCTTTGTCTGAACGGGAACCGACTTACCCCATGGCGAAGTATAAATCGCCGCATCCCGGTAAACGGCATCCGATTCAGTTTTCGCCGTTGACCGGAAAGCTGGCGTGGCCGCACATGACGCCGCATTTTGGCAAGCGCGTTCCGTTTGCCCGTCATCATGGCGGCGCTCCATGGCTGGAACCGTTTCATCTGGCCACCGACACCACGACGCTGCATTCCGAGTCTGGCAATGGAAACAGCGGCCCTAACGTTGAAAGCAGTGCACCCGCGAAACCGGGTGAGCAGGGACGTTGGAGCTTGTGTCCTGGCGGTGCCGGTCGTAAGCAGTACAATCTGCATTTCATCAATACGCCCATCGAGTTGTCGGGAGCGGTTGGTAAAACGGCTCCCGTCGTCGATAAATACGGTTTGATCTATGTTATCGATGAAGACATGGCGGCTGTGAAGGCAGATCCGAAGAAAGCCATTCCGTTGGTCATCCGCGCCAATGTTTACGATTGCGTGGACGTGCTTTTGACCAGCGAATGGGATGATGACGACTTCACCAACTTTCAAATGTCGAAAGTCAACATTCATCCGCATTTCTTCCAGTTCGACAACCAGGCGTCTGATGGCGTTATTTCCGGGTTCTCATACGATCAGTCCATGAGATCCTATAAGCAGTTCACGAAAAAAATGAAGGACGGACACCATGTAGGCATGCCCGTTCCGATGAATGCGAAACTGCTGAAAGCCACCAAACCTGGAGATACCACTGTCGAAATTGAGATGGCGAAAGGAGCGACTGCCTTCCATGTGGGAGCCGATATCATCGTCGGCATCGAAGTTCCCAATAAGAAGGACGCACGGTGGATCAAGTCGATGAGTCCCGATCCGGATAAGAACCCGGCCAAGGACGGTAAATATAAAATCACCTTTACCGCTCCGATGACCCACGCACACGCGGCAGGACAAATCGTCAGCACGGAGTATGTCCGTTACCGCTGGTGGGTGGATGTCGACATGGGTCTGGTGTTCTGGCACGACCATGCGTTTGGCGCGACCACCTGGCCGCACGGCGGCATCGGCTCTACGATCGTGGAACCGTGGGGATCGACGTATCATGATCCCAAGACGGGAAAACAGATCCGCAGCGGTCCGGTTGCCGACATTCATGGCACCGAGCCTTTCGCTTACGGGCGAAACGGCAGTTTCCGTGAAATCGTGGTTCAGTTGCATGACACGGTTCCGCACACCGCCCAACTGGTGACCAAGGGGAATCCTCCGGGATTGTCCAGAGAGAACGCCATTGCGGCGGGTCAGTCCATCTCCTTTCAGATGCCTGACACGATGCTGGAAGTGGCTTTTCCTTTCCTGAACGGCGGGACGCACACAACAGGCGGCGGGTTCAACTTCCGCGCGGCTTCTTTGTCCTCACGATTGAGGGCTAATCAAGACGCTTCCATGTTGTTCAGCAGTAAAGCGCATAGAGATCCGGACACACCGATGCTTCGCGCTTATGTGGGTGACAGCATCATGTTCCGTGTTCTTCATGGCATGATGAATGAGACCCATACGTTCGTGGTTTCCGGTCACGGTTACCGCCCGGAGCGCTACGACAAGGATTCCAGGGTCACCAACGCCCTTCACGTGGGGATCGCGGAACGCTATGACCTGGCGACCACCGCGGGAGGGTATCAGCAGATGGCGGGAGATTACCTGGTTTACGATGGCCGGACCTCTCATCTGTCTGAAGGAAGTTGGTCTATCTTGAGAGTTTTGGATAAAGTGCAAAAAGATCTGCAAACCTTGCCGGGCAATGGGGCAAAAGAGATTGCGAAGAAAATTCGAAAAACTCTTTGTCCGAAAGGCGCTCCGGTTAAGAATTTCAGCGTGGTTGCGATCAATAAGGCACTGAAGTTCAACCCGAACACCGAGGATGAGATCGAAGTGGATTTTGAGCGTAAACTCATCCTTGCCAACGCTGAAGCCAAGATCTTCGCTCTCGAGGGCGAGGTGAGCAAGGCGGCTGACAGCGGTTTGATGCCGCATCCTTTGACGCTTCGCGCGAACATCGGAGATTGCATCAAGGTCAAGCTGACCAATCGTTTGAAAGCCGGAAACGCTTCCCTGCACGCGAATAACCTCGCGTTCGATCCTCTGGATTCCCAGGGCATCAATGTCGGGAACAATCCTGGTGACCAGACGGTTGCGCCTGGCAAATCCAAAGTTTACACCTTCTATGCGCACCCTGATTACAACATCAACGGCGCCTTGTTGTGGGACTTTGGGAACTTGACGACCAACGTTCGGGACGGTCTGTACGGTGGAATCATCATCGGTCCACGTGGATCGGTGTATCGCGATCCGGAGACGGGGAAAGACATTTCTCTGGGCAACTCCTGGAAAGCGGACGTGATC
>BQJC01000013.1 GCA_021604505.1 Nitrospinaceae bacterium
ACGTCTGAAAAATGCACCTGTTCAATATCTGATAGATTTCTAATGATGTTTGTGGCGGCGGCGCGGGCGCTAAAGCCTGCCCGCCCGCCGCTATTTGCCTGGTCTGCTATTGTCTGAATTCCCTGATTCTGCGGTTCAGGGCCTGTGTATCTATGGATGGCTCGAAGCGTTTAGATGAATCATTGGCTATAAATACGGTTGCTTCCTGACGCTGTGGCGGTGTGGGTCGTATATAAGGCTGTTCCTGGACTGTCAGGTACTGATCCGGAACCGCTGGATCGAAGTATCCGAGCCTGACGATTCCCTTGCAGAGTTCATCATCGATTTGCATGCGTGAGGCTTGTTGCGAATAGCAGATGCAGACTAATTCACCTTGCTTATTCTTTCCTTCTACACATTGAGGCCGTGGGTATGAAACGGGTTTTCTAATTTCGTCATATACAGGTGCAGTCCAGGGTTGATTATCAATACGTGGCAGTCGGGTGTGAGTATATTCTGTCAACGTCATTTCTTTGGTATTACTAATAAAGTTTGTTTGACCTGGTTCATGTCCAGTTGCTTCAGCTATACGCCGCTCGGTATCAACTTCAGCCCTATCATTAAAGGATGCCAAATTTCGCCAAACCGCGATTGGTGCTGCAATCATGATAATTAATGCAATCGGGATGATGAAAACCTTCTTTGGTAATTTCCTTTTTTGAACAGTATGAACTGTTGCAGACTTGTATAACTTCCATATCTCAGGCTTGAATTTATAGTAGAACTTGCTGAGTGTGAGTTCCCGTTCTGCCTTATCGCTCGGATAGGCATAACGTTCCCATTCGAGAACATGTGTCCGTTCCAGTCCTAATTTCCTTTCCAAGTGATAATGACGTTCTACCCTACCCCTGTATGACGTGGCTACATGGGTCGGGTATTGGGTTGCGGCCAGTACCGTAATTCCTCGATGGCGAATTGTACCAAGTGGTGAATACCATTCTGGCTCAGGTGAACCGGGTTTTAACAGCGGCCACACCTGATGCGCTTCATCAACAATGAGGACAGCACCATCTTCGACAATTTCATGCCACTTTTTAGCCGCTTCTTTATCAAATGTATCATCGCCGATGCGGTGCCAGCCAAGACTGTCAGAGAGTTCTGGAATACCCCAATAGTAAACAGGTCGATTCTTGAAAAATTCATCATTGACCACCTTGTCAATCATGAACTGAGATTTTCCAGCGCCTGGTGTACCTGTAAAAAAAAGTAGCATAATCTACTTAGTCCCTTTGACCGGAATGAATACAGTCAGAATTTTAAGCGTCAACACGAATGAATAAACGCCAATAAGCAGTGCGATCGCCTCCGGGATTTTCAGAGCAAGGACTGCAAACCATGCATACTCTCCGTAATTATTCAGTAAATTGATATTTGAATAGATACCAGATACATATGGTTCCAGCATATTGGTCATGCCCTTCATGGTGGCAAATCCAATACCAAGACCAAATATCACACGAAATATCATCGGTAAAATTGATGTGCCAAGAAACCACGCTAAACCTGTCCAGAAAACGCCCATAATGAATTATCCGATTTGAGTTGCTAATGCTCGTACACCCACCAGTGAACAGGCAATCAGAATGATTGTGCCGGCCAGATTGAACAGTGGACAGATAGGCGAGATATCAAAACTGAAATTTCCTAATGGGGTACTGATCACCAGTGGTGGAGGACAAACAGCAGTCGATGAAGCCGTACCCGGATCAGGGAAATCTGGAAAGCCTTCAATTTCAGTGATGTCTTGCCATAATTTTGATCCGTCATCTTCTTCTTTTGGAGCAAATAAGGATTCATCAGAGTTTCTAGCATTGTCATCAATAGTGAATGTACAGGTCGTTTCCCATTGCAATTGAATCAATGCACAGTCAAAGACAGACCCTTCACACGCGGGTGCTTCTTGACAGCCAGATAGACCAACAGATTGTTTACCTGATCCACACTCATCTTCTTCAGTCTCAGGATCATCGATACATTCCCCTGATCCCGGTGCCGGACATTCCAGTTCAGGCGTGGTGGGGTCTTCGACACAATCACCATCATGACCGGGACCACATTCATCCTCAATAGTATTTGGATCATCGATGCAATCATCGCTATCCGGAGCGCATTCATCAATGAGTGTATTTGGGTCATCGACGCAATAACCACCGCCGTCAGTGCATTCCTTCTCGGGTGTATTAGGATTTTCGACACAATTAGCGGGTCCGCCCGGAGCACATTCGTTTGCTGTGGTCGTGGGATCGTCCTGGCATAGTGGATCCTGATTGTTACTGGTTTGTGATGGGTCAACTATAGGTGGCTTGCCGGGGTCGGGTTGGCCGTCTTCATTTTCATCTGGATAGGCTTTGCCGTCATGACCTATCACACTGTCATTAGTGCCATCACCGTCAGAATCGAATGGTGTACCTTGTGGTAGATTCCCTTTTCCATCTTCAGTTAAGTCTATTGTCGTGTCGATAGTGCCGTCACCGTCGGTATCCATGCCGATGTCCGGACCGCCTGAATCGGCTGCACGTGGCCCTGATGGGTTATTACCGTTATAACAACGGGTATTACCATTACCATCGTTTGAGCAGCCAGGCTCCTGTGGTGGAAATCCGGGAGCAGGTACGGGACCGGATAACGTGCCATTTTCACTTAGACACTGATCACCAACACATTCCGGTTCGAGTGGTGCATCATTTCTTGTTGGTGTATCACATCCAACACATCCAGTACCTTCATCGTTATAGTTTCCGCAACTTGCACCCGTTGATTTACAGATGGATTGCCATCTATCAGCTAACTGAATAGCTGAGGAGTGAGTACAATCCATAGTGCAGTAATTAACACATAAATCGCGGGGGTCTGTCTCACCCTCCAACCCCATCGTGCGCTCAGTACCTTGTGGATACGCCGTGCAATTGCCCGGACAGCTTCCATCAGGTTGGGGAGAGTTTCCATCCGGACAATCGGGTGGACCGTCATATACACATTTTCCTTCAGACTGATTCCAGCTAAATCCCTCTGGACAATCGGTATTCGTATCAACTATACCGAATTGACAGAAGTCCAAATTAACTTCTGATGCTTCACCATTCGCACCAACACATGAAACATAACGATTGAATATCGAACCCTGACAGGATGATGAGAAATACTGCGGTGCACCTGATCCTAGTCCTGTGATGGTCGATGGTCCTTGTTTCGGTCCACAGTATCCCGGCCACGTTTTACCAACAAGAGCCAAAGCAGCTTGATTCACACCATCATGTGTGTCTACACCGCAAGCTATGTTCTCACCAATGACACCAAATCCCTGCTCATAAACATATGCACAAGTAGGAATTGCAAAAACTTGAACTGGTGCCAGCAGTAGTAGTAGCAGTATGAAGAATTTTTTCACGGTGTAATCCGGTGATAAAAAAAGCGCGTCCCGGTCTTAGGACTAGGACGCGCTTCCATGTGCATCGTTGGCCTAGCCAAAAATCATGGCTTTGACCCACTTGTACACGATGACTGCGGCAGCAGCAGAAATCAGTGCAGCACCGACCAACCCGATATTGGTAATGATATCGGTTGAAATTGCGGCAACCTCAGTGGATAAATCCACGGCCGCGTGAGCAGATGTAACGGCGAGTAATGATGCAGCCGCAGTTGACAGGAAAGTAATCAGCTTCTTCATAGTTAAACCTCAGTGAGTGGTTAGGGGTTTTTCAAGTCAACATGATGTGCATGCACAGCACAGTGACAAGAATTTTGCCGATAAGTAAATAATCGAGTGGTGTCATATGCTCGGTACTATCATTTTCTTAACGGCTTTAAACAGCCATGCAGACAGCATCGCAATGATGATTACGTATGAGAATTGAGTAACGTCTGCATCGTTGAAAAAGTCGTAATATATGCCGCAGGAGTTAGGATTACCTGTGCATGTGGTTTTTACGTACACACCACAATCCACATCAGATAATCCAGCGCAGGTATCTATTACGGTTGACATTATCGAGTAGCGGTTGCTTTCAACCCGGTTGCCTGGTCTTTTGGAATTGATTTAAATTCCATGCCGAAAACTAACTCACCGAATCGCCCTACCCGCTCAACTTTGGGAACCAGCATATACTCCCCCGGTGGGTAGGGTGCAGGCATAACGCCGGTGTCACGGTCGGGCCAAATCTTGATTTCAAATTCGACCGGATAAGGATTGCCCTCGATATGTACGTAGGCTTTCTGGATATCATATTGGTAGGGCTTGTTGTTACGTTTTGATGTGCCTCGTATGGTCTTCGTTTCGGATGTATGTACAGTGATTTTATTCATTGTTTAACTCGCTTCGTTTGAGTGATTGCATTTACTTTGGGCATAGCTATCGCATCAAGTATCAGTGTGCCCTGCCCTGATACTGTTCCAGCCATGACCACGCTAGAACTAAGCTGCGCGTGGTTTGGGAGTTCGGTCCCGGCCCTAAAACAACTGTTGATCTGGTGCTGCATGTGTGGGCCTTTGTTTGATGTAGGGTGATTGCAAAAAATTCTCGGATACGTCGACTTGACCACCTTTGGTTACATACTTTGAGAGGTAAGCTTCAGCGCCACCTTTCGATTCGTCGTATTGGTCAATTTTGATAAATCCGGCTTTACTGTCTTTGCCCAGGTCGTTCCAAACGTCAGCCCATCGTTCCCGATTTTCCATGCCGACATTTGCTAAGAGTGCGTGGTAGTGAAGTACGCCGCGTTTCTGCCATTCCAACGCTCTGACATGCTTAACACCGAAGGGTGTTTTTTTTCGCCAGCGTTGTCCGTAAATTGCGCGGTTGAGTTTGTTAATCCACACTCGATATAGTTTGTCTGCGGCTTCGGGGTGTATTTCTTCTTTGAAAGTAAATGTCACAAACCATTGCCACGGCTGTGACTGGAGGAATTCTGACCAAGCTGTATGTAGTGGGTTTTCCAGTACCAGCTTTAGTGGTGGGTGTTCGTGCGGTGATTCGCCCTCGATGCCATCCAGCAACTGAGGTGCGTTGTTGAACGATGTCACCGCGGTCACCGTTAGCTCCGCAGGCTGAGCCAGATTGCACTGGCGGCGGAGATTGCGAGAAGGGTTATCAATGTGTATGCCCTTCTTATAATCAGACGTACTAGGTAGCTTTTCCAGTACGGTACTTTTGTGTAGCGTGCCATTGGTCGACGCGATCTGTAGATCGCATTGTGCCTGTCGGTCATTGGTTGCTATCTAGTAGTTCAGCTAGTGAATCAACTGGGTCAGTGTCAGACCACCAACCTTGATTGATAATCCATGTACCCATTGCATTTAGACAAACAGGACATAGATGACCAACAGGGGTATCTGTAAGCCCATTTACGTGTCGATTACCCCGGTGAATTGCCGATTGACAGCAGGGGTACGAGATTGGTTTAGAGACTGTACTGGATGGCGTATTGTTCATTGATTCAGAATATAGTACGTGAAGTTCGTACTTGTCAATTGCTGATTGACGTCTGAAAAATGCACCTGTTCAATATCTGATAGATTTCTAATGATGTTTGTGGCGGCGGCGCGGGCGCTAAAGCCTGCCCGCCCGCCGCTATTTGCCTGGTCTGCTATTGTCTGAATTCCCTGATTCTGCGGTTCAGGG
>BQJC01000014.1 GCA_021604505.1 Nitrospinaceae bacterium
GATAGCTTCTCCCCCTTTACAAAAGGGGGTTGGGGGGATTTTAGGGAACCAACACACCTCTCTTAATGAGGGAAGGCCAGGGGATTTGGTTTCACCGCAACAGCCAGCGGGTGGCGGCGCAAAGGGCGCGGCGAACCCCTATAGAAAAAATTGGACAGGATCGACAGGATGAACAGGATTAAGAAAACCAACTCGCGCCTAGTGTTAGTAGCACAGCCTTTCCAGGCTGTGCCTTCACGCATACAACTCGGCTTGTCCTAAGTAAAGACTTGATCCCTATTTCTTATCTAAACTAATAAAAAATATTTTTAACGCCTTTAAATAAAAAAAATGCTCCTCCCAATATACTAACAATCCCAAAAAAATAATTAAGAGGAATAAGTGCTTCTTTCCCATATAATTTTTTCCCCCAAGAAGGAGAGTAAAAAAACCAATACTTTTCAGGGGGATCAACAAGAAATTTCCATTTCTTTATTGCACCTAAGAGGCAAACAACCCCGACTATTAGCCAAACAATTCCAATAAAAATTAACCCTTCATTGTCCCTCATAGCAATTATCCCTTAACATTTTAATCATTTATTTGGGGTTGGTATATTAACACCAGAGCTTTTACCATACACTTGTGGACCGATTGAAAATGTAAAGCCCCTTAGGCCGCTACCACCACCGGGATATTGAACAATATCAGTGCCAAAGGTTATGTATGGTCCTATTTTTACGAATGGTGAAGCTATTATAGAACTTGATGGTGCCGGGTCAAATCTGATGAATAACGAACCTTTAACCGCAGTAGTAGAACTCACACTAGTATTGACTCCGCCACTACCAGCTTCAACACTTATCCGACCTAGAGTCGCCTCACCTCCATATTCAATATTAGGATCGCCACGTGCAGTTTTTTCCCCAACAATCTGGCCAGGTTTAAGGTTTTGGCCGTCTACAGCAACAGAGCCTGAAAAGAAACCTAAAATAGCCGAAAAATCCCCCGTCTCTTGCATATATTCAATTATGACTCTTAGGTTTCTATAAAAATGGCTGAGAGAGCTTGTAATCACTGCTGTAGAAAACCCTACTGCAAAATTCCCGCCTGTAAGTTCAGCAATACCTCCTGAGACCACGCTACTGGCTAAAATTTTATATTGAAGGTCTAAAACTGTACCCCCGATTCCACCACTTATGCCACCACTTAAAGCACCAATTCCAACAGCTTGGCCTATATTCACTTTATACCCAGCGGCCGTAGAAAGAACCCCACTGGTTAAACCCGCTGCTGCGCCAGCCGCTACTCCTCCAATTATCCCAGCGCCAATTGTACTATACCCGGCCGCTGTCGCAGCCTCAGCAACAGGACCAAAAGTTCCAAATCCTACCCCTGCAGCTGCACCGCTTATTGCCGCGCTCAGGAATATGTCACCTATACTCCCACCTTGAATCGCGGTGGTCGTTCCTCCGACTGCCGCTCCAACAGCAATGGCGATCCACACAGCATCATCAATTCCAAACAAATGCCCCGAAGGATCGGTGTACAGGATAGGATTATTGGCTACATAAAAAAGGGGGCAAGTCTTGACTTAAGACAACTTTTGTTCGTCATCAATAATTTTTTGTAATTTTATCAGATGGCGGGGGATATTCCGATCAGTTTTCATTTTTGCTTTCAATCGGCCCACGACTCTGGCCACACCAGAATAACTAAGCGCATCAAATTCACCTGCGATTTCCTGCAATCCATAGCCTCCCCTTATTCGACACAAATAAATGGCAAGGTTCCGTGGCAAACTGAAAGTTCCCCGTCGGCTGACGCGCAATTCTCCAGAGGACAGTTGAAAGTATTCAGCGCAGACCCGCTTAATTTTACTCATGGAGGGAATCTCACGGATTCTCCCGCCTTCCGCGATCTCAGGGCTTAAGGACTGTTTATTGATAAATCTCTCAGTTTCGGCAACAAAATTTTCGCTCCCAAAAACGGGAGACAGACGGCCTTTGGAATAAAACCGAGCCGTTTCATCATCGATCTCTCCCTCAACATATTTTCGGTACAGATGGGAGCGGTTTCTACCGCCGGTCATTTTCAAAATACGGGATGTCGAAAGCCAATCGCATTTTTTCTTTTTTCCGATATACAGCGGGTAGCTGGTCCAAAGAGGGTCATGCATCCATTGCGGTTGGCCGGCTTCAAGGGGGTTGCGGTGAATATAGCGGCTGACCTGCAGAAGGTAATTGTCCGCATCCACCAGGATGGCTTTGTACCGGCCACGGAACAGAGGGCCATCCGTTTTCACAGTGCGATTGAAACGCTGGGTGTAAACTCCGTTCAAATGCCGCATGGCCCGGCCAAGATTGCCTAAAGGCGTGTGGATCAATAGATGGTAATGGTTGTCCATCAGACAATACGCATGGACTTCCCAATCAAAAGCCGAACGGGTTTCCATTAACAGGTCTTGAAACAATTTCCGGTGATCCGGTTGCCTGAAAATATTTTTCCGCCCGGCTCCCCGGTTCATGACATGATACCAGGCGCCGGGAAATTCAATTCTGAGGGGCCTAGACATGGGCACATCATAGGACTCTACTTGTCCTAAGTCAAGACTTGACCCCTAATTAAAGACTATGAGGCTATTATCAAATACAGTGACGAAGACCAGACCTTCGTCGGTGAAGTGATCAATACCAGCGATATTTTGGTCTTTGATGGCCAGAGTGTTGAGGAAGTTGAAAGATCATTTCACGCGGTCGTGGATGA